>CAZXNN010000334.1:0-4100 GCA_964641915.1 uncultured Nitrospira sp.
GTCGGTGCGTGGAAGCCGTAATCCATGAGGCGCTTGGCGACATCCATGGCTTCCACGCCGGATGATTCTTTGAAAGGCCTCAGATCGAGAATGAACTCGTGCGCGACATGTCCTGTGGCTCCGGTATAGACGATGGAGTAGTGCTTCTCCAGCCGCTTGGCCATGTAGTTGGCATTGAGGATAGCGACTTGCGTGGCCTTCTTGAGACCGTCACGGCCCATGAGGGCGATGTACACCCAGGAGATGGGGAGAATGTTCGCACTTCCGTGCGGGGCTGCGGACACGGGACCGATCGACTCGCGGGTTCCCAGCCCTGTCACAGGATGCCCCGGGAGGTAAGACGCGAGGTGTCTGGCGACGCCGATGGGCCCCATGCCTGGGCCGCCTCCGCCGTGCGGGATGCAAAACGTCTTGTGCAAATTCAGATGGCAGACGTCGGCACCGATGTCGCCGGGCCGACAGAGTCCCACCTGTGCGTTCATGTTGGCCCCGTCCATGTAGACTTGCCCGCCATGAGTATGGACGATCTGGCAGATCCGGCGCACGTCCGCTTCGAAGACGCCATGGGTGGAGGGGTAGGTCAGCATCAAGGCCGACAGCCGGTCGCGGTACTGCACGGCTTTCGCTTCCAGATCGGTCAGATCCACATTGCCCTGCTTGTCGCAAACTACGACAACGACCGTCATTCCGGCCATCGCCGCACTCGCGGGGTTGGTGCCGTGGGCCGACACAGGAATGAGGCACACATCCCGATGGGGCGCACCCTGTCTCCGGTGGTATGCGCGAATCACCATTAGTCCTGCATATTCACCCTGGGAGCCGGCGTTGGGCTGAAGCGAGATGGCGGCAAATCCCGTAATCTCCGCTAGCCAGGACTCCAGCTGACGAAACAGTTCCTGGTATCCCTGCGTTTGCTCTGCCGGGGCGAACGGATGGAGATGGGCAAATTCCGGCCATGTGACGGGGAGCATTTCCGCTGTTGCGTTCAGCTTCATGGTGCAGGAGCCCAACGGAATCATCGAATGCGTGAGCGACAGATCCTTTCCCTGAAGCCGATGCAAGTAGCGCAACATCTCATGCTCGGAATGATAGCGATTGAAAATCTCATGTGTGAGATAGGAACTAGTCCGTGTCAATGGATTGGGATAGCCGGTCTCAACGGCGTCGGCGAGGTCGATGACCTGGAAGGGCAGGTGGTCATGGCCGACGAAGAGTTCCAAGAGCATTCCGACTTCGTGCTCGGTGCTGGCTTCATCGAGTGAGAGCCCGAGGGATCCGTCTTCATGAGTCCGGAGATTGATGTACTGTTCGGTCGCTCTGCCGCGGATCAGATCGGCCTGGTTCTTGGGCGCGCGGACGCGCAACGTATCGAAGAACAATTCCGGACCTACGTCGAATCCGAGACGACGCAAACCCTCGGCGAGCATCAGTGTCAATCCGTGCACGCGCTGCGCGATGCGGCGGAGACCGTCGGGGCCGTGATACACCGCGTACATGCCGGCCATGACGGCCAAGAGCACCTGGGCCGTACAAATGTTGCTCGTGGCCTTTTCTCGCCGGATATGTTGTTCGCGTGTTTGGAGGGATAGCCGGTAGGCCGTATTGCCAGTCGCATCTTTCGAGACCCCGACGATGCGGCCGGGCATCTGGCGCTTGAATTCTTCCTTGGTGGTTAGGAACGCGGCATGGGGGCCGCCGAATCCCATAGGAACGCCGAACCGCTGGCTGGAGCCCACGGCGATGTCGGCGCCGAACTCTCCCGGTGCACGCATGAGTGTCAAGGCCAGTAGGTCTGTGGCGACGACCACGAGTATGCCCGCCTCATGGGCTCGAGCGACCAGGCCGCTGACGTCACCAACGTAGCCGTCGCTCCCCGGGTATTGGAGCAACAATCCGCATAAGGTATTATCCGAGAACTTGATCGAGGCATTGGGACCTGAGCGAATGGTGATACCCAATGGTTCGGCGCGTGTTTGGAGTACTGCGAGGGTCTGCGGATGGCAGTCCTGCGAGACAAAGAATTCTTTCCGTTCCTCGCCCCGGGATCGAGCGATAGCCAAGCACATGGCCATGGCTTCTGCGGCGGCAGTCGCCTCGTCCAGCAATGAGGCATTAGCCAGGGGCAACCCGGTTAGATCTCCGACCATCGTTTGAAAATTCACCAGCGCTTCGAGGCGGCCCTGGGCAATTTCGGCCTGATAGGGTGTGTATTGGGTGTACCAGCCGGGGTTTTCCAGAATATTCCGCTGGATCACGCCAGGCGTGATGCAATGGTAATAGCCCATGCCGATGAGCGAACGGTAGACACGATTTTTTGCGGCCATCTGTTTCAGCTCGCCCAGCACCGCCTGCTCCCCTCGCTGCGGGGGCAAGTTCAGCGGCTTTCGCAGCTGGATGTCCTGGGGGACCGTGACATCGCACAGATGTTCCAGCGAGGGCATGTCGGCTACGGCCAGCATGTCGCGGATGTCGTCTTCAGACGGGCCGATATGGCGTTGCGGGAAGAGATCGGTCGGTTGCAGAAAATCAGGTTGAGGCATGGTCGTTCGATCCGCTCGCTATCAGATATTTCGTGAATGGCATATGAACCGAAGAAGAGTACCATGGCGCTGCTCCATTTCCAATATCCCACGGCACGGCGTTGCCGCTGCTTGCCTTGGGAGTGGATAGTTCTGTAAGTACAGGGGATAGAGGGCATTCTTCCCGTTCCTGTGGGGCCTGATGACGACTCAACGAACACATGTGCATGACATTCTCATCGTCGGAGCCGGTCTGGCAGGGATGCGCGCGGCCTTAGCGGCCCCGACTAATTTGGATGTAGCCCTGATCTCAAAAGTCCATCCGGTCCGCAGCCACTCGGTGGCGGCTCAGGGCGGGATCAACGCCGCGCTTGGCGAGAGTGATTCGTGGGAAGCCCATGCCTACGATACGGCGAAGGGGGGGCTGTATCTCGGCGATCAGGATGCCATCGAGGCGATGTGCCGGGAGGCCCCCGGGGAGATTCTTGAGCTGGAGCGAATGGGCGTGATCTTCAGTCGTGATGCCCACGGCCGCATCGCACAGCGGCCGTTCGGGGGAGCCGGATTCCCGCGTACGTGCTATGCGGCCGATCGCACCGGACACGCGCTGCTGCATGCGCTCTATGAGCAAATTCTCAAACGGCGCACCACGGTCTATGAAGAGTGGTACGTCACCGCGCTCGTGGTCGAAGCCGGGGTCTGCCGGGGAGTCATCGCGTGGGATCTGCTGCATGGCGGCTTACGGATGCTGCAGGCGAAGGCCGTCATCCTGGCGACCGGCGGCAGCGGCCGTGTGTTTTTGACCAGCACGAATGCCGTGATCAATACCGGAGACGGGATGGCCTTAGCCTATCGCGCCGGGGCGCCCCTCATGGACATGGAGTTTGTCCAGTTTCATCCGACCACGTTGAAAGATACGGGCATTCTGATTACGGAAGGGGCTAGGGGCGAGGGCGGCTATCTGCTCAACACGCTGGGGGAGCGGTTCTTAAAGCGGTATGCGCCGGAGCAAATGGAGCTGGCAACCCGCTCGACGGTCTCCTTGGCGATCGGGCAGGAAATTCTTGAAGGTCGAGCAGTGGATGGGTGTGTGTTGCTGGATCTCCGGCATCTCGGGCGAGACAAGATTATGGAACGGCTCCCGCAAATCCGGCAGATCGCGATGGAGTTTGCCGGGCTCGATCCGGTTGAAACGCCGATTCCTATCCGGCCCGGCGCGCACTATCAAATGGGTGGAGTCAGGACCAATCAGTGGGGAGAGACGGCCATCCCAGGCCTCTTCGCGGCAGGAGAGTGCGCCTGCGTCAGCGTCCACGGCGCCAATCGCCTCGGCGGCAATTCTCTGTTAGAAACAATTGTCTTTGGACGACGAGCCGGGACGAAGGCTGGCGAGTACGCCGGAACTGTGGGGCATGAGCCTCCCGCGCCTCATCATCTCGTTGAAGAGCAGGCCAGAGTCGGGCAGTTGCTCTCTCAGAGCGGAGGAGAGCGTGCCTGGCAGGTGAGGCAGGAGCTGGGGGAAACCTTGAGTACGAACCTCGGGATTTTCCGGACAAAGGAATCGATGACGGCGGCAGGGAG
>CAZXNN010000335.1:0-4086 GCA_964641915.1 uncultured Nitrospira sp.
AATCACCGCCGCCACGCCCCGCGGCGCATAGACCCGATGATTGCGCTCCCCAGGGTAATGGCCCAGCTGAAGCGGGGAGTCCAATCGGGCCATTTGCCCGGCGTAGAATTCGAGGAAGTCGATGGCCTCTGCCACATCCGCATCCGCCTCCCTCCAGGGCTTGCCGACCTCGATAATTTCCCATGCCGCCAGCTCAGAGCGCCGCTCGCGCATGAGCGCCGCCGCGCGCCGCATGATGGCACTGCGCTCAGCGGCAGGCCGTCGTCGCCATTCCGTCGCAGAAGACACAGCCAACGCTACCGCCTTTGCCACGTCGGGATGAGCTGCACTCTGCACCAGCGCGACGACTTCGTCTGGATGAGCCGGGTTGCGCGACTCCATCAGCGTTCCGGTCAATCGCAATTCCCGATGCGGCGACTCCCACTTGTCTCCCGTCCGCGCACAAACCTTTTTGATCGCCTCTTGCATCGCCGCTCGACTGGCAGCCTTCGAAAAATCCCGATGAGGCTCATTCACAAAATCCTTAGAGCCAGGAGAAGACGCCGTCACGGGGGAAGGCGAGAGTGCCGGAGGGGCCAAGAGCGTGCTCAATGATTGCGAATCGACATATTCTTTGCGCAGGAAGGATTCGTTCGACGTATTCTCCAGCAAGCGCCTGACCAGATAGGCCATGCCCGGCAGCAGTCGCCCGACCGGCGTGTAAAGCCGCACGCGCCGTCCATGGGCTACCATCGCGTGCTGGAAGGGTTCAGCCATGCCATAGATCATCTGATACTCAAATGCCTCAGGCGGAACAGCCAGCGATTCCGCCACGGCCTCAATCACGGCCAAGGTCCGAAGATTATGGGTGCCGAAGGCCGGACGAACCAGGTCACGGTGCCTGAGTACGAGAGGAACCAGCGCTTCATAGCTCGCATCCGTCTCAGCTTTCTGCTCAAACAACGGCACCGGCCATCCGGCCTGATGATGGCGAACCGTGTCAGAATCCCAATAGGCTCCCTTCACCAAGCGGATGGTGATCGGCGTGCCACGCCGTTTCACCCAGGCGATCAATTCATGGATATCGCGTTCCGTCTCCCGATGGTAGGCCTGCATCGCGACACCGGCATGGAGAAAGGAGCGGTAGTTCTCTTCGGTAAACAGCCGTCGAAAAATATCCAAGAGCAGGTCTTTGCTGTCGGCCTGCTCCATATCGAAGATCAATCCGCACGATGTCGCCGCCGCCAGATCCACGATCGGCCGTAAGCGCGCCGCCACCGCGCGATAGGTTCCGTCGGGATCGATGGGATCGAGGCGCGCAGTGAGCGCAGAGATCTTGAGGGAGAGCTGGATCCGGGGCAGAGCGCCCAGATGATCCCGCTCCAAAAGCGGAGCAGCAGGCCAGCGCTCCCCCTCCGACTGCAATTCAGACAAGGCCGCCAGACAGCGATCGCGATACTGATCGGCTTCGAGGTTGCTGATCGTCGCCTCACCTAACAAGTCCACGGACCAGGCGCGCCCGTCCTTCCACAGCCCCGCGAGAACGAGGAGGGCCTCTGTCACCGATCCTCCGGCAATAAACGTCCGGGCCATCTGCTCGACTTGATGACGGATCGATTTCCCGGTGATCGCCGCCCCCAGACTCGTCGCAGCGAGGGCTTTCATTCCCCACTCCAACCCGAAGATAGGGCCATGCCTCGCGCCAAAATATTCTTCTGCCAGCGTGGCGACCGCCTGGTCGGAGGCCAGAGCGGGGAGCACATCGATGAACCGGAATAACTGCACCTTGAAAGCCGGATCTTTCATCGCCAGATTGATCACGCCTTGCGACCACCAACGGCCCTCAAAGATCGTCGGTGCCCGGCCAGCAGATAATGTCGAGAGGTGAGTTCCGATGCGGAGAACGGCGGATGCAAGTGACGATGTGCTCGACGTCATGGGGCCTCCTGAACGATGACCACTCTTGACCCAATCAGTATACGCCGATCGCTCACCGGCTGCCCCTTCCGGAATGCAGGACCGCTTTCCAGACTGTCGTGGCCGGAATGAAGAAGCTGTTGTAAAGCATGCGTCATTTGGCTAACATAAATAGATAAGTAATGTTCACCGACGTCGTGATGGTGGACTCTATGATCCCCAGCTTCAGGAGGATGAATGACTGCACCCGATCAAGCCGTCTCCACTGATTACACGGGTTTTTCGTATATCAATTTTGTATTGTTTTGCGCCGTCGTCGCCGCCACCGTCATTGGAATTCCGCTGTACGGGTACTTTGTCGGTTTCACCACCTTTGATTGGATCCTGTCCTTCGTCATGTATGTCGTGACCGGCATGGGGATCACCGTCGGATATCATCGGCTGATCTCCCATCAAAGTTTCGAATGTCCTGACTGGGTCAAGCGTTGCGCACTGGTTGCCGGAGGATGGGCGCTGCAAAACTCGGCACTCATCTGGTGTGCCGACCACATTCGCCATCATGCCCGCACAGATACGGATGAAGATCCCTACAATGCCAGCAAAGGATTTTGGCACAGCCACTGCGGCTGGCTCTTTTACGAAACCCCGCATCGCACCGACAAGTATGAAATCCGGCTGCGCCGAGACCCGATCATCCTCTGGCAACACCGCTACTATTGGGTGATCGTCGTATCCGGATTGGCCATCCCATTTGCCCTCGGCGTCTGGTGGCATCAAGGCTGGATGGGCGGCATCAGTGCTCTCCTGCTCGGCGGACTTTTCCGCATGTTCATGGTGCTGAACTCCACGTTCACGATCAATTCCCTCTGCCACATGATCGGCAGTCAGCCGCATGGGACGCAGGACAGCAGCCGCGACAGCTGGCTCATCTCCTTCGTGAGCTTCGGCGAGGGCTACCACAACTATCATCACACCTATGCACGCGACTACCGCAACGGACCCAAGTGGTATAACTTTGACCCTTCGAAGTGGATCATCTACACGCTGTCGTTGCTCGGATTGGCGACCAATCTGCGTCGGCTCGATCCCTCGGTATTCTAGACTCTTCTTCTCCTTCCCCAGTCGGGCCATATCCGCCTATGGTCCGACTGGCCCATTTCCTTTCCCCCAGCGCATCGCTTATGATGCTCATAGAAGTGTGAATACGCGACTCTCGGCCGCAACAGCAGTCTTGCGAGCCGAACCATCGATACAGCGGAGGACCGACCTATGGCAGACGCACATTCCCACGAAGCACCGCCAACCCAGGCAAAAGAGAACTTCATTCCCGGCGTGAAGCATGTCATTGCCGTCAGCAGCGGCAAAGGCGGCGTCGGCAAATCGACGGTCGCATCAAATCTGGCTTGCGCCCTGGCTCTGACCGGGGCAAAAGTCGGCTTGATGGATGCAGACCTCTATGGCCCGAACATTCCCATGATGATGGGCAGTTCAAAGGGCCCAGAGCAAAAAGACGGCAAGATCGTCCCCGTTGAAAACTACGGCGTCAAGCTGATCTCGATGGCCTACCTGGTGCCTGAAGAAGCGCCGCTCGTATGGCGGGGCCCGATGGTCCATCAATATCTGCAGGCGTTTTTCCGCGATGTGTTGTGGGGAGACCTGGATTACCTCCTGCTCGACTTGCCTCCCGGCACCGGCGATGTCCAACTCTCGATCTCGCAAATGGTGCCGTTGGCCGGCGCCATTACGGTGACCACTCCGCAGGAAGTGGCACTCTACGATGTCCGCAAGGGCATGGCCATGTTTCAGAAGGTGAACGTCCCGCTGCTTGGCATCGTTGAAAACATGAGCTCGTTCGTCTGCGGCCATTGCGGCGAACGCACCGACATTTTCTCGCATGGTGGCGGAGAACGGGCCGCAGAGAAACTGGGCATCCCCTTCCTCGGACGCATCCCCATCGATCCGGCGATTCGCGATGGGGGCGATTCAGGCCATCCCATTGTGGTGGGCAATCCAGCCTCCCCCCAGGCGGCCGCGTTTCGCGACGTTGCACAAAAGATCATCGGGGCCTTGGGCGGAACGCAAAAAAGCGGCTCGTCTATCGACAGCCTGCTGAAGAAGATCAAGCAACCATTTACCAATAGCTAACAGAACGGCTCACAGCGGAGGAACGGCAATGGGAGATTTCGTACG
>CAZXNN010000336.1:0-4083 GCA_964641915.1 uncultured Nitrospira sp.
CCTGCCGAATTGCCCTCATACTGTCGAGATCATCGCACACGACCGGCTGTTCGAGAAGGACTATCGCTCCCCCAAATCGTCGGACACCTTTGGCAAATGCCAGACACTCCTCACGAGAGAACCCCTGATTCCCATCGCCGATAAACGAAATGCCAGGCAGCGAGTGATGCACGGCTTCCAGTCGACGGATATCCTGATCCACATCGTTGCCCACTTTCATTTTGAAGAGGCGAAAGCCTTGTGCATACCAGCCGCGGGCTAAGGACACAGATTTTTTAAGGGTGGCGATTGGAATGGTGATGTCGGATTCCCTCGGGCGGATGTCTTGTCCGCCCCAGAGCTGCCACATGGGGATCTGTGTCGATCGACAGTACGCATCGATCATAGCCGTCTCAAGCCCACACCGGGCGGCAGGATGAGATGGCGCGGCCTCTGCCATGTCGGCGGCGCGCAGGGCATAGTGTCCAGCCGATACTCCGATCAACGTTGCGGCGAGCCGGCGGAGAGTGGCCAGGCAGGATTCATGAGTCTCTCCACCGACCTCCGGGAAAGGCGCAGATTCTCCATAGCCCTGTGTCCCGTCGTGCAGGGTGATACGGATGAAGATGTTTTCCGCGACCACACGGGCTCCGGTCGCGACGACGAATGGGTCGGTGATCGGGATATCGATGGGCCAGAACTCGATCTTGACGATCTGATCACGGACGATCGTCGTCACCTGCGGCGTGGTCATGATTACCGTCATGGGACGGGATAGTACCGAGAGAGAGATCCTGCTGTCATCAGGAAATGCGCGGCATGCGGAGCACGAGGACCCCTTGTCTGGCCTGGCCCTTGACAGGGCGGGGGCCATTGGTCGACAACCCTGAACGCGTCTAAAGAGAGGATGGGCCCTGTCGGCATGCTCCGCTATCGCTATCAACGTATTCTGGTATTGGCGTTCACTGGTCTCCTGAGCGTCTATCTCCTGGCTCCCTTACTGGTGTCTTACGGAGTGACGCAGTGGCTGAGTCGCCAGGGGTATCGGAATGTCATTGTGCAGTTGGGATATCCCGGATGGCAGGAACTCTCTATTCCTGTCGTGTCGTTTCAGCTGGATCTGGGCGATGAAGTCTTGATGGTGTCTGTGACCAACGTTCAGGTCGAGTATCAACTTCCTGATCTCTTGCACGGCCGAGTCTCGCGGGTGGTACTGCCCTATTTGGCCATTCAGATGCTCAACAATCAGGACCCGTCTTCCACTGGCGCACCCGTCGACGCAACTGTGTTGGAAGAGGGAAGCGGATCCCCATGGAATGTGCTGACAGCCGGTGATTTGCTGCGACGAATCCCGGTGTTGCCCTTCGAGGAGGTGCAACTGAGTCAGGTGACGGTCTTTCGTGAGCAGGCGACCGGTCCGCTTCGCAGAGTGGCGATTCAGGGTGTGATCGAACAGCGGGACGGTGAACTCGGGGGCCGCTTGTCGTTTCAGGGGCGGGAGACGGCGTCGTACATCCTTTCTCTGACAGGTCATTCAGCGACGACGTGGGCGGCGACGTTGGTGTCGCAACGGCCGCAGGCCGCCCCGATTCTTACCTGGCAGTCGACGGCGCAGGCGCGTGACGGGCAGGTGCAGGTCGAAGGAAAACTGGAGGTCAATGTTCGAGAGCTGGCTCCGTTCATTGCCTTGGCCGTTCCGATCGGACCGGAGCTGAGCCAAGTGTCCGGGCACGTGTCCGTCGCATGGACGGGCAAGGCTCCGTCCAGCGCGGCACTGAGTGCGCTTCGTGACAGTCCTGAATCCATGTTCCAAGGATCCTTCCAGACCACTGTGACGTTGCCGGCGTTGAAAGGCGTGGCCAAGCGGATTGCCGTGTCGTCGTCCGGGAACTTTTCGGGCTCTCCGGCGCGGCTGGGCTGGACGATCGATCCGGGCGTGTTGGGAACGGCGACGGTGAATATGCAGCCTCGCTTTGTGCCGGATGTGGTCAAGTCGTTGCTGCCGCGCGGCGATCAGCCGATTCATGTCGAACAGCGCCAGCCGCTTCAGGGGGCCCTCTACTGGTCAGAGTCGCCGATTCGCCTGACTGTTGATGGTCCGGTCCATGTGAGTTACGGGGCGGCGACGGGGCCGCTGGTCGTTGAAGTGGATGCCGTTCATGCGGACCTGATCGGCCAAGACCTCGTGTCGGCCGAAGGGGAGTTCCATTTGCGAGGGCTGGTGCCCCCCAGTTTGACCGCGGGGGTAGCTGCGCGGGAAATCCGAGGCGATCTTTGGGGACGCGTGGTGCTTAAACAGCGCGATGTGAAGGGCATTTTGCACGTGCCTTCCGTGATGACGGTGAAGCAGTTTCAACAAGGACCGATGGCGATGACGTCCTCGACCATTGAGGTGGCTGCCCCGATTCCCGTCCGTTGCGCGCTGGAATCCGGCCAATGCACGGCCGGTCCGGGAACGCTCCGGATCGGCGCACAGGGGATTCGTTCGGCCGGATACAACGTAACGCTGGCAGAGGGCACCGTGACGCTCCAGAGCGCCGAATCCGTAGGGAGTTCCTGGATAGCCCAAGGTGGTATCGATCTCGCCGGAGTGCGAGTCGAGCCGCTGCCCGTGACGCTTCCCCCGTCTTCGTGGGGGGTGAAGTTTGTCGCGAACCAGGTCGGGTTCAAGGCCGAGGTGCGGGGAGATTTCCCTGGGCGAGAGAGCCTCGTCACAGGGACGGTTGCGCAATCGTTTGGAGGGGGGGATGGATCGGCGCGACTGGTGCTCGGGCCCCTCCAGTTCGATTCAGGAGCGAATAGTTTGCGGAAGTGGCTGCCCGGTGTGCCCGCTTCATTCGATCTCACGGCAGGTCGGATAACGGCCAGCACGGAGGTTGCGTGGGCACCCAGTCGATCGAAGGACTCGACCTCGGTTGTGCTCCAGCCTGGCAAGATCACGATCCAGGCGGAACAGCTATCCGCAGCTATTCAGGGGATGGCGATCCAGGGGATCAACACGACCTTGGACTTTGATCTCCATGGGTTTGAACAGGTGCGATCGAGTCAGCCGGCGGTGGTGAATGTGGCGGCCATCCAGACGGGGGTGGTGCTGACCAATGTGTCCATGACAGCCGATCTGCAGTGGGTACTGTCAGACCCCTGGCCCGTGCTCGATCTCAAGGATGTTCAGGCGGGTCTTTTCGGAGGATCTGTCACGAGTCCCGGTCTTCGCCTTAATCCGGCTAAGCCGCCCCACCGACTCGTGTTGTCGTTGCGGCGATTTGATCTGGCGAAGCTCTTGAGTCTTGAACAGCAAAAGGGGCTGCAAGGGACAGGCCTGTTGAACGGGACAATCCCGCTCACGGTGACGGCGAAAGGGGTGAGTGTCAAGGATGGGACGGTGGAGGCAGAAGCGCCAGGCGGGGTGATTCGCTACCAACCCTCACCGGAGTCCGCCGCCCTCCTGAGCGACGCCGATTCGAGTATGAAGCTGGTGGCACAGGTGCTTAGCAATTTTCAGTACACGGTCCTGAGAGCCGGGGTGCAGTATGCTGAAGACGGGGTGTTGCAATTGGCCGCGCAATTGGAGGGGAGAAATCCGGACATGAAAAAGAGTCCGCCCATCCATTTCAATGTGAACGTCCAGGAAAATATTCCCGCGCTCTTGCAAAGTCTCCGTTTGGTACAGGATATTGAAGAATCGCTTCAAGGCAGGGTGCAACGACGATGACGGGGCAGGGGGATATCATGAGTCGATGTGGAGTAGGGGTTGTGGTGGGGCTTTGGCTTGTGTGGGGGATGGCCGGCTGTACGCCCCGTGTGGAGGTGGCCGCACCAGATAAGCCGATTACCATCAACCTGAATGTGAAGATCGATCATGAGATCCGCGTGAAGGTCGATAAGGATCTCGATCAGGTTCTGTCCAATAACAGCGGATTGTTCTAACGAACGGCAAAGGAGATGAGGATGGCCCGCATACGCATGACGGTCGGCGTGGTTCTTGTGGCTCTCTGTGTGGGGACCGGGTTTTCCGTCTGGGCGTTGTCGCTGGATGAGGCGAAAGCCAAGGGCCAGGTAGGAGAAAAGGCCAGCGGCTACCTGGGTGCCGTGACGGGAGGAAAC
>CAZXNN010000337.1:0-4076 GCA_964641915.1 uncultured Nitrospira sp.
TTTATCCGGGGTCGGCCCATTGCAATACCATGTATGAGCAATTGCGAGCCATCACGGAAGAAGCC
The DNA here is from genome assembly GCA_964641915.1 of uncultured Nitrospira sp. Classification (GTDB taxonomy): domain Bacteria; phylum Nitrospirota; class Nitrospiria; order Nitrospirales; family Nitrospiraceae; genus Nitrospira_D. Next base: position 66 of record CAZXNN010000337.1, read on the forward strand.
AAGGCCTCCGGTCTGGCGGTCGTCGTCTGGTCGTATCCGCGCGGTTCCTCACTCAGCAAAGAGGGTGAAACGGCGATGGATGTCGGAGCCTATGCGGCGCAGATCGCCGCGCAACTCGGTGCCCACATCATCAAGGTCAAGTTGCCGACCGCCCACCTCGAACAGGCGGCTGCCAAGAAGGTCTACGAGTCAACGCAGATCCCGATCAAGACGCTGGCTGAGCGTGTGAAACATGTGGTGCAGAGTTCGTTCGACGGCCGCCGCATTGTGATTTTCTCCGGCGGTGCCAAGAGCGAGGACAAGAACGTGTTCGATGAAGCACGGGCCATCCGGGACGGCGGCGGGTTCGGCAGTATCATCGGGCGGAACTCGTTTCAGCGTCCCAAGGCGGAGGCGGTAAAGTTTCTCCACACGATCATGGGGATCTATTCCGGAGAAGTTCAATAATTGTTCGGCCGACGATTCATTGGATGAAGGTGGAAGCATGATGGAAACACCCACTCAGAGGCCCGAATCAAGCCGCAGCTGGATGGTCGCCGCGGTGCTGCTCACGGCGGGGATGATCATCGGATTTGTGGTGGCTTCCGATCTGGGATGGCTCTCGAACGGTCATGCCGTTCCGGAGAGCGGGGTTGACCCGCTGGTCAGGCCGGTTGCTACGGCGCCGCAGCCGGTATTGCCGGGGATGGGAAATCTGACGTTTGTCGAGATTGCCAAGGCGGTCAAGCCGGCCGTCGTCAACATCTATGCGACCAAGACCGGTAAGGGAGAAGGCGGGGCTCATGCGACGCCGTTTGAGGATCCGTTTTTTCGCAAGTTTTTCGGCGATGAATTTTTCCGCCGGTTTGAACAACAGCAGCCGAAAGAAAAGAAAGAGCGCGGTTTAGGGTCAGGCGTCATCGTTGAGTCGAACGGCTTGATCATCACGAACAACCATGTGGTCGGCAAGGCCGATGAAATTCGTGTGACGCTTTCGGATAAACGCGAGTTCAAAGCCAAGTTGATCGGGACCGATCCCAAGACCGATATTGCGGTTGTGAAAATCGATGCGACGGGCCTTCCAACGGTGGCGTGGGCCGACTCAGATTTACTGGAAGTCGGCGAGTTTGTCCTAGCCGTCGGCAACCCATTCGGACTCACGCAAACGGTCACATTGGGTATCGTCAGCGCGCTAGGTCGGGCGGCGGGGATTGCGGAGTACGAAGACTTTATTCAAACCGATGCGGCGATCAATCCGGGGAACTCCGGCGGTGCCCTTGTGAATGTGCGCGGCGAGCTGGCGGGAATCAATACCGCCATTTTCAGCCAGAGCGGCGGCAACATGGGCATCGGCTTTTCAGTGCCCAGCAACATGGCCCGCTCCATCATGGATCAGCTGGTCAAGACCGGGAAGGTGGTGCGCGGCTGGCTTGGTGTGTCGATTCAGGAACTGACGCCCGAACTAGCGAAACAGTTCGGCGTGGCCGATACCAAGGGTGTGCTGGTCAGTGATGTGATGGATGAGAGTCCCGCCAAGAAGGCCGGGGTGGAGCGTGCCGATGTGATTGTGGAATATGACGGGAAGCCGATGGATTCTCCCACGCATCTCCGGAACGCAGTCGCGCAGACGCCGGTGGGCAAGAAAGTGTCTGTCAAGCTGATCCGTGACAAGAAGCCGAAAACAATCGACCTTGCCATCGTCGAGCAGCCGAAGTCCATGACGCAATCGGGCGAGGAGGAGTCGGCTGAAGCGGCGGTGCCAACCGGGATTCTGTCGGATCTGGACGTGCGGGAGCTGACCGATGAAGTGGCCGGCCGGTACGGAATGAAATCCAGCGAGCGCGGAGTTGTGGTGGTGCGGGTGAAGCCCGGCAGCACTGCCGAGGAAACCGGCGTGCGAGAAGGCGATCTGATTATCGAGATCAATCGACAGCCGGTGACGTCTCTGAAGACGTACGAGCGCATGGCTGCCAAGTTGCCAAAAAACGAGGCCGTGCTCATGCTGTTGAAGCGGCAGGGACGGACGATCTATTTGACACTCCGCCCATGAAGCGCGAGAGAGGGGCTCTGCCCCGCTGATCCCGTTGAGGAAACGGTTGTGGAGATGGGACGGACGAAATATCGCATATTCCCGCCCATGAAGTGCGGGAGGCGGACTCGGCCTCGCCGCTCTCATTACGAAGATGGTCGAGGGGACAGGGGCGGACGATCTATCGCATAATCTCGCCCATGACATAGTGAGAGGGTGCCCGGATGGGTGCCATGAGGGAGAGGGGGTTCCGGTATGATATCGCGAGCCATATTTATCCTTCTCAGTGCGCTAGCCGGCATGGTTTTGTTTTTACGTGCCGAAGGCGCCAGTGGTGCATTCTGGCTGTATGGGTTTGGGATCGGGGCGGTGACCGGTGGTCTCATCGTCGTCGGTGAATATGCATTACGGACATTGTCGTTCGGTATCATTGTCGGTGCGACGGCGGGTCTGGCAGTCGGGCTTCTGCTGACCGGGCTGGTTGAGTGGGTTGGCGGTGAAATCTTCGATGTGCAGACGTTCCTGTTTCACATCGGCGGACTGGTGTTTCTCCTCGGGTTTCCCTATCTGGGTTTGGTGCTAGGGGCGCGATTCGGGCGGGAACAGTTTCCCGTGTTTCAGCCACGGGCGACCGATCTCTCCAGCAGTTCGAATAGTCTCAAAGTACTCGATACGAGCGTCATCATCGATGGTCGCGTCGCGGACCTCTGTGAAACGGGCTTTCTGGAAGGCACATTTTTCGTTCCGCAGTTCATTTTGCATGAGTTACAGCACATTGCCGACTCCTCGGATTCTTTGAAGCGCGCGCGCGGCCGCCGTGGGCTGGATATTCTTAATAAGATTCAGAAAATGACGGATATCGATGTGCAGGTAGTGGATGAAGACTTCCCGAATGTGAAGGAGGTTGATGCGAAGTTGGTCGTCTTTGCCAAGAAAAATGGCGCGCGCATCATGACGAACGATTTGAACTTGAATAAAGTCGCTGAGCTGCAGGGGGTGCGCGTCCTCAATATCAACGAACTGTGTAATGCGCTGCGGCCCGTCGTCCTGCCTGGCGAGGCCATCCGTGTGTTTGTGTTGAAAGAGGGCAAGGAGGCCGGTCAAGGTGTGGCCTATCTCGACGACGGCACCATGATCGTTGTGGACAACGCCCGGCGGTGCATCGGCCGCAATGTCGACGTGATCGTGACCAGCGTTTTGCAAACCACCGCCGGACGCATGATTTTCACCCGATTGAAAGAAGATGCCGAGCGAGAGGAGTTGCAAGTCGCTCGTGGATAGATGTGTGGTCGCGGTCGTCCCCGCAGCCGGCAAAGGGCTGCGGATGGGCGGCTCAGTTCCGAAGCAGTTCCTCGCGCTGGGCGGAGAGCCGCTCGTCGTCCATTCTCTGCGCGTCTTGCAAGCATCCCCCTGTATCGATCAGATCATCCTCGCCGTCCCGCAGGCCGATCTCGACTACTGTCTGAACGATCTGGCCGTGCGCTACGGATTTTCGAAAATCACCAAAGTGGTCGCGGGGGGGCGGGAACGGCAGGATTCCGTCCGGCATGCCCTCGAACATGTGCCGGATGGAACGGAGATCGTCGTGGTGCACGATGCGGTGCGGCCGTTCCTGACCGAGAAGATGGTTGCGGACGTGGTGGCGGCGGCGCGCCGGCATGGCGGATCGATTATCGCGCTCCCGATGCGCGACACGGTAAAGCAGGTCGGGCCTGAACATCGGATTGAACGCACCGTCGATCGGCAGCCGCTGTGGCTGGCGCAGACGCCGCAGGCCTTCCGGTGCGACTGGCTGCAGGCGGCGCATCGCAAGGCGCATGCGGAGTCGGTGCATGCGACGGATGATGCGTTTCTGTTTGAATGGGTCGGCCATCCCGTGGTGGTCGTAGAAGGCAGCGGAGAAAACATCAAGGTAACGCGACCGGAAGATATGGTGATCGGGGAAGCGATCTTGGGCTCCCGCACTGCCGCGCGTTCGGGAGGATCGTAATGGCGACGAAGAT
>CAZXNN010000338.1:0-4062 GCA_964641915.1 uncultured Nitrospira sp.
GATGCATTTGGCGCCGCCCACCGGGCGCACGCCTCAACCGTCGGGATCACCAAATTCATCAAGGCTTCGGCTGCGGGCGCGCTCCTGAAGAAAGAAATCGAGTACCTGGAAGGCGCCGTGGAAAATCCGGTGCGCCCGTTCGTCGCCATTCTCGGCGGCGCCAAGGTGTCCGGAAAAATCGGGGTCATCGAAAACCTGGGGAAGCGTGTCGACAAGGTCATCATCGGCGGTGGTATGGCCTTCACCTTCCTGAAAGCCAAGGGCCTGGAAATCGGCAACTCTCTCGTTGAAAAAGACATGCTCGATTTTGCGCGAGGCATTGAAGAGCATGCCCTGTCCCGGGGAGTGAAATTCTATCTCCCCGTCGATTGCGTCGTCGCCGCCAGCCGTGAGCCCGGCGCTGAAACGAAGATTGTTCCTGTACAAGAAATTCCGAAAGGGTGGTATGGCCTGGATATCGGACCGGCGTCCGTGAAGTTGTTCAGCGAGGCCCTGCAGGATGCCAAAACGATTCTGTGGAACGGTCCCATGGGAATGTTCGAAATCGATGCTTTCGCCCGTGGAACACTGTCCATCGCCCATGCCGTAGGCAATGCCTATGCATTGACGATCGTCGGCGGTGGTGAAACCGCCATGGCCATTCACCGGGCAGGGGAATCGGACAGCATCTCCTTCATTTCAACCGGTGGTGGCGCGGCACTCGAACTTCTGGAAGGCAAACAGCTCCCGGGGTTGGTCGCACTTCCGGATCGAGCAATCTAGACCTCTAGGTCTGATCCCGGAGCAAGCCAGACCAAAGGATATCGTGCGCATACCTCTGATCGCTGGTAATTGGAAAATGAACAAGACCGCCTCCGAGGCGGCAGCATTTGCTCGCGAGTTAGTCCAGCGTAACATGACCTCGCCAGCCATCGAGATCGTTATCGCTCCACCGTTTACCGCGTTAGACTCCGTTCGCCACTCACTGGGAAGCGAGTCATCTATTGGGCTAGCTGGTCAGAACCTCCACTGGGAGGACCATGGCGCCTTTACCGGCGAAGTCTCCGCGCCGATGCTGAAAGACCTTGGCTGCCAGTATGTTATCCTCGGACACTCTGAACGACGCGCCCTATTCGACGAAAGGGACGACGTGATACGGAAGAAACTCGCTGCAGCCTTTCGGCATGGGCTCAAGCCGATCCTCTGCGTTGGTGAATCGCTGGACCAACGTGAAGCGGGGCGCACGGCAGAGGTCATCACCGGACAGCTCAAGGGAAGCCTGGCAGGGTTCGAAGCCGCGCAACTAGCGGCTCTCACCATTGCCTACGAGCCGGTCTGGGCCATCGGAACGGGAAAAGCCGCATCGCCTGAACAGGCGATTCCAGTACATCAGACTATCAGGCGACTCTTGCAGCAGGAATGGTCTTCCGCCATTGCGCAGGGGACCAGAGTTTTGTATGGCGGCAGCGTCACGCCACAAAACGTGTCAGATTTTCTGGCGTCGGAAGAGATCGACGGCGCGTTGGTCGGTGGGGCTTGCCTCAAGGTCGAGTCCTTTGCTAGTATCGCCACTCTCGCACAAAAACGAACGGGGCATTAAGCATGTTGTATACGCTGGTAGTCATTCTTCATGTGTTTGTCTGCTTCCTGATGATCGGTGCAATTTTGCTGCAGTCTGGAAAGGGAGCGGAAATCGGGGCGTCTTTCGGCGGGTCAAGTCAGACCGTCTTCGGAAGCCGTGGCCCCGCGAACTTCCTGAGCAAATTGACCGTCGGCGTCGCCGCGGTCTTTATGCTGACATCCTTTAGTTTGGCCATTCTCGCCAAGCAGCGGAACTTTGCGTCAACCGTGATCGACCTCAAGCCAAAAGAAACTTCGTCCGCCCCTGCGGCTCCTCCGGCCCCTGCGACAGAAGCGCATCCGGCGGGAGATGCTCCGGCAGCCGCGCATTGATCCAACGTCTTTGGATAATTAGTACATTCAGTTGATCGATACAGTGAGGCCTGCCTGCGAAGACTCGCAGGCAGGCCTCACTACGTTGCGACCATACAAAGAACGCTGCGGCAGATCAACTCTGAGATAAACCCGACAGATCAGGCGATCGACCGTGGCATTCCTAGACTAGACAGAATTGTCAGATACGGGTAATCCAGGATTCGTGCGCAGGATCCTCCCCACGGACGATGGCAAAGAAGGCCTTCTGCAAGGCGAGAGTGATGGGGCCGGGCTTACCCGTTCCGATTCGTCGGTTATCTATTTCTCGCACCGGCGTCAACTCGGCTGCCGTGCCGGTGACAAACACTTCGTCGGCCAAATACATTTCATCGCGGGTAAACCGCTCTTCCGTCACAGGGATATTCCGTTCCCGCGCCATGTCGATAATCGAGTTTCGCGTAATGCCTTCAAGAATGGACGTCAAGGGCGTGGTTTTGATTTTCCCTCGACGCACGATAAAGATATTCTCTCCCGTGCCTTCAGCCACGTATCCCTCAGGATCGAGCATGATGGCTTCATCGTACCCATCCGCTTTGGCCTCGCGCTTCGCCAGGATTGAATTCACGTAGTACCCGGAAATTTTTCCCCGCGTCATCGACACGTTCACATGATGCCGGGTGAAGGACGACACCCGCGCACGCATCCCGTTGGCCAACGCCTCGTCACCGAGATAGGCCCCCCACCGCCAAGCTGCCACCGCCACCCTAATCGGATTATTGCCGGGATGCACGCCCATCGCCCCATAGCCGATATAGACCAGGGGACGAATGTAGCAGGCATCCAAACGGTTCGCCCGTACCGTCTCTACAATCGCTTCCGAGATCTGCTTGCGATCGTACGGCATCTCCATCATCCCGATATGCGCAGAATCAAACAGCCGGTCGACATGCTCCTGAAGCCGGAAAATGGCAGATCCTGATTTGCCCTTGTAGCAACGGATTCCCTCGAATGCGGCCAATCCATAGTGCAGGGAATGCGTCAGAATATGGACATTGGCCTCAGCCCATGGAACCAACTTGCCGTCCATCCAGATCTTGTCAACAGGCTCTAACATCGACGAACTCTCCTCTGTAAACGAATCACCACTGGCGGCGAAAACGAGCGCAAACTATAGCCTGGGCCTTGATAGGGGTCAAGCAAGCCCCGGCCTCCTCGTCGGCTTTGTTCGGGGGAATAACCTCTCGCGGAATGAAAGACTAGGACGAAGCGCAGTACGACCGCAGTCTGGCGCTCAAGAAGCTCCCCACCCGCTCCTCGCCATCCGGAGCCAGCGTCACAATCTTGGCTCCAAAGAGCAGACCGCGAACCCATCGGACCACCACCCGCAGACTCTCCACGGGCTCGTCTTTATCAGGAAGCGAGAGACGCAGGACGAGCTCCATGCCTGGTACCACCTGATGATCACCCAGGACACGCATCCCATTCCTCGACATATTCACAACCGTCCCCTTCCCGAGAAACTCTCCCCCCATGTAATAGAGGAGTCACCGGACCGGAATACGATGGTACGTTCGAATCACAAATCGCGTCGCTTGGGGCATGTCGCTCACCTCGCCGGGTAAAAATCTGGTATACATAGCCGGTCGCACGGCTGTTTGGGGGAGGCTCAGAGTACTGCCAATGACTCACACCCTCCTAGCCCCCAAAAGAGGGTAGGAAGGAACCTGCACCAGTCACAACAATGGACGGGTTCTGAGGGAAGTCCCGGTCATTCGCTTGACACTCGGATCACCCCTCTGTTATATGAGCCGTTCTGCTTTGGAGGAGATATAGGACATGTACGCGATTATTGAAACAGGCGGAAAACAGTATCGAGTCGAGTCCGGGTCACTGTTGCAGGTGGCCACACTTGAAGGCGATGTGGGATCAACGATTGAGCTCGACCAAGTCCGGCTCGTGCACGGAGACGGCGGGGTGGTCATCGGACAACCACTGGTGAAGGGCGCGAAAGTCACAGCGGAAATCGTCCGGCACGGACGCACCCGCTCGATCACAGTGTTCAAGAAGAAGCGACGCAAAAACTACCGGCGTACCCGCGGGCATCGTCAGGGCTTTGCCGGTGCGAATATCGAACTTGGCACCATGCCG
>CAZXNN010000339.1:0-4047 GCA_964641915.1 uncultured Nitrospira sp.
GTTGCTTCCCGGCGACTTTCAGACCGTCGTGAGTCGCTAATATGTTGAACCGGATATTCGGGCTTGAAACGGAGTACGGACTTCTCGTCAATCAGGATCGGCCCGATCACTCCCCGACATGGTTTGCCCACCAGATCCGGGACTATCTGTTCCAGGATCAGCACCGAGGGGTGCTCGACCTGCACCATCGTGGGCATGATGAACCTCCCGGGAACGGAGGCTTTCTCACGAATGCGGGCCGAATGTATCTCGACATGGGGCACCTCGAATATGCCTCGCCAGAATGTCAGTCGCTCGTTGATCTCGTCGCGGTTGATCGGGCCGGTGATCAACTCCTGCAGGAAGCGATCGAGGCCTTGGGGTTCGGCGAGACCATTTCGCTTATCAAGAACAATATCGATCATGAAACGGACGCGACTTTTGGATCGCACGAGAACTATTTGGTCACCCGGCGGTTTCCTTTCAGCCGGAGGGGGTTGAGTCCTCTCGTGACCTTTCTGGTCACCAGACAGATTTTCACCGGCTCCGGCCGTATCGGCGCGGCGAATCCACAGGATGCCTGGATTCAGGTGGATCGCCTGATCGTGCCGCGTGGGGCGTTTCGGCAACGGTCCTCACAGACCTTGATGCCGTTCCAGATTTCGCAGCGGGCAGATCATATCGTGAACGATTTCTTCGAGTGGGTGCAGCAGAACCGCGCAATCGTGAACACGCGGGACGAGCCGCTGGCGGATCCCAATCAATACCGGCGCATTCACCTACTTCTCGGCGATTCCAACATGGCCGAAGTGGCCACGGCGCTTAAAATGGGCACGACGGGACTGGTGTTGCAGCTGATCGAAGAGGGAAAGGCGCCGGCCGGCGTGGAACTCGACGAGCCGGTCGAAACGCTGCAAGAGATCTCGCAGGATCAAGAGCGCCAGTGGGTCGTGCGGTTGCAGTCGGGCAAGACAATCTCGGCGATCGATATTCAAGAGCAATTTCTCGCGGCGGCACGAGAGGCCTACGCCGGGCAGGATGAGGAAACGGACTGGGTGCTGGACCAGTGGGAATCGGTCCTGACGGATTTGCGCGGCGATTATGCCAAGCTGGTCGGCCGGATCGACTGGGCCTCAAAATTGTGGCTGCTCGAATCCTTTCGCGAGGCCGAACAGCTGGAATGGCAGGATCCGGCACTCAAGAGTCTCGATCTCGAATATCATAATCTGCATGCGGATCGTGGTCTCTATTTCGGGCTGCTCGAAGAGGGGCGGGTGTCTCGCATGACGACGGACAAGGCGATTGCGCTGGCGATGGAACATCCTCCACGCAACACGCGCGCCTTCGGCCGGGGAGAGCTGGTTCGCCATATCCTAGCGGCGGGTCCACCTGAGGTCATCGATGACCAGCCTCAGGACCAGGGATTCTTCCCGGCCTATGTCATCAATTGGTCGGTTTTCCAGGTCAACGGGCGTACCCCGTTTCCCATGCCCGACCCGTTCAAAACCTATGTCCAGGACGTTCGCACCTATCTCCAATCCATCTGACCGGACCGTGATTCAGGCTCACCGCGTGCGGGCATAACACGTTGATTCTATGAAATCGACGGCGGAATGATATGCTTGTCACGGCACGGGTGATTCTTCCCGCGACCAGCAGGAGGTCTGCGATGAAAGCACGGACGTGGATGATGCAATATGGTGTGGCGATGATGCTCTCGTGCGCGTTCGCCTTGATTCTCGGGCAAGTTCCGCTGTTTCGTGAAACGGCTGTGGGAAAGTTAGCTGCTTCCGATCTGGTCCAGTTCCTCGGGTTCGGTTGCGCTATTGCCCTTGCCTGGCTTGGGGCGCGCCAGTTGGCGGCCGATCCTCCCGAGGAGTGGAAATGGCTCTCGCCCTATCGGGCCTTGATTCTTCCGGTCACGGCGCTGGTCACGGTGACTCTGGCCTATGGCGTCCTGTTGCTGGTGGGGGGGCCGTTTCTGAATAAATTCGCAAAGGGAATCTATAACTGGATGTTTATCGTGGGTATTGTGGCTGCCATTGCCTGGCTCATTCTGACCTGGGTCAGAACCTGTGCCCCGCTTGTCGCTGCGACTGCTTCCCGGCGCCTGAAGAGAGTCGCCTAGCGATTTGAGTTCCAGTGGCGGTTTCTTGATTGGGGCCGCGACGATGGCTACCGCGCGCGAGTCGCAAACTCGACAATTCTGTTTTCAGCCCAGTAGGAGTCTTCACCGCTTTGGCTCAGACTGAAGAATCCGCAATGGCCGCCATGGCGAGGAGCCAGAAGCGAGATGGATTGATTCCCGATGAGCTCGGGTTGAGCAAATAGAGAATAGGGAATGAACGGATCGTCTTGGGCAGTGATGATCAATGTCGGGACCGCGATTTGATGCAGCACATGCCGGGCTCCTGCGCGATCATAGTAATCGGCTCCGTCTCGATAGCCTCCGTCGCGGGCCGTGTAGTAGTCGTCGAATTGGCTGATGGTCTGCATCGAGCCCATCGCACGCAGATCCCACTTCCCCGGAAAGAGCCCGGCCTTCCGTTTCATGCGCGCTTTGAGCCGTGACAGGAAGTGCTGGTGATAGATCCAGTTGCGTGGTTGCTCCAGAGCCGCTACGCATTGGGTCGGATCGATGTTCGGGCATACCGCGACGGATCCTGCGAAGGCTGTTATCGCTCCTCCCATTTCACCAGCCGCCTTTAGCACCAGATTGCCACCCATCGAATAGCCCACCAGCCAGATGCGCGTCAGGCCGTCCACCGTCGCCAGTTCTTTGACGATCTCGCGATAATCGCTACTCAGTCCGCTGTTATAGAGGGTTGGCGTAAGGTGCTCGGTGCCGCCGCAGGTGCGTTGGTTCAGCCGCACGACATTGAATCCCTGTCGGTAGGCTTTTGCGGCTATCCCCCGCATGTAATGGGAGTCTGCGCAGCCCTCCAGTCCATGAACAAGGATGAGTGTGGGGGATTCGAAGGAACGTGGCTGCCAGTGGCAGAATCCGAGGAGCTGCGTTTTCGGTTCAGTGGTAAAGAGCCGTTCGTGCTGAGGGATCTGTCTCAGGGAGAGATCTCGTGGCCAGTACCGTGGCGCCAGGGTCATGAGATGCGCATTTCGGAGTATGGCTGGCGGAGCAAAGTGGTCTGTGTGGTTCATCTCACTACATCATAAACAATATTTGCCTTGGAGCGTAGACTGAAAGTTCCCCAGATGCGACTCCCGATCGCCCCTCAAGCGGGGACGCTCAGTGACCGATAACGGGACCTGGGAGTTCGTATAAGGAGGCTGGCATGTTGACAGCAATGGGCGACGTCATGCGGCGGGTGTACGAGCGAGGGTGGATTACGACCAGAGACGGCAATATCAGTCTGCGGAAACGCGAGGGCAAGTATCTCTATATCACGCCTTCCGGATGGCGAAAGACAATTGTGCATCCGGAGCACGTCGTTCGACTGGAGATTGTGGGCGATCCGGTGACGAATCAACTGATTCCCAAAGTTCGGGATGGACAGCAACCCTCCGGTGAACTCTGGATGCATTGGAACTTGCAACGGGACTCCAAGAAGACGCGGACGGTTGTCCACGTGCATGCGACCCACATTGTCGCGGCAATTTATGCGGGAGTGGACTTACAGGCCATGAGCGCTGAGTTTCCCGAGATCTCGCGCTATACCCGAGTCGGTCGGACCGTTCCAGCCCTCCCGGCGCTTTCTCGCGATCTGGCAGATGCCACGGCGGAATGTTTTGGACTCAAGAAAGATGGGGCGCTCGAATTCGACATCGTTGGGCAGGCAAATCACGGAGTCTGCGCCGTGGCCGCGGATCCATGGTCGGCCTATGAACATATCGAGCGGCTGGATCATATTTGCGAGATCGTGCTGAAAAGCGGGGTTGCCGCGCGTGTGTTTAATCAACGGTCGTCGAGCCTGGCGGCTTAAACGAACGATAGGTGAAATAGAAAGAGGACTGACGGCATTGTGCCGTCAGTCCTCTTTCTATATTGGCTCCCCGGGCAGGACTCGAACCTGCGACCAGACGGTTAACAGCCGGCTGCTCTACCAACTG
>CAZXNN010000340.1:0-4043 GCA_964641915.1 uncultured Nitrospira sp.
GCTGCAGGCACATCCCCAGCGAGATAATATTCTGGGTAGGCTTAAGAACGTGTTTGCGCATACGTTCTGGTTCTAGAGTGGGGGAAACGGAACAGTGTATTCGTCGTCTACTACAGGCTTTTGTTGATGAGAAGAACTGAACCAATAATCGGGAATGACGTTCTCGTGCTCGTCTGTATGACAGCATGTTTCACCTTAGCCACGATCTTTGCTGGAGGTGTCTCTCTCGTGATCGCACAAGAACGAATCGACCTGACGCGCTACAGTCTCGTGGTGCCGGCCGACTGGTCGGCTAAGATCGACGGTGACCGCTGGAAGCTGTCCCTTGTAGGAAGCGAGAACGAGCTGGGTATGGCGCCGGTCGGGACAGGATTACAGATCGGCCCGACGCTCACGCGTGCCGACGCGCACCGGCAGCTCTGGGCCACCGCGCTCGGCAGTCACCGAGTGTTGCAAGCCAACTCCACCCAAGAACAGAAGGGCGACGATGGACGAACGTGGGTAATTGACTCAGCGGCGATCGATGTAGGCGACGTGGTCTATCTGCTGGTGCTGGGCGTCACAGAGCTGAGCGGCCGAGTGGAGGGATTCCTCGTGGTCGGCACACCGGCAGCGGTTGAACGACATCAGCAGGCAATTGACTCCATATTGAATTCAGTGCGACCCCGCATGGGGGCGAACGCGGTACCGGCTCGTGCACGCGATAAGGCGCCGGTATTCGGCCAACCGAGTCCGCTCGGCACTCCGGGACCAAATCGTATGGCCGGCGTGTGGACCACCACAACCCATGAGTTACAAATTGGAATGTCTGGGCTTGCGAATAAACCATCGGTTTCTGAATTGATCTTGTTCGCTGATGGGTCGGCACTCTGGGGGATGCCTGGAGAGGGTCTCCTGGGTTTTGATCGAACAGCACACCGCGCACGCTCTCCTGAGCGGTGGAGCACTTACCAGTTGAAGGACAGGCGCCTGATGGTGACTCGTGAAGGAGAAGCGAGGCACTATGCCGTGCTGCCGGACGGCGCACTTGAGAACCAATATGTGGAAGGCGGGCAGAAACGCACCGGCGAGAAATTTCTTTTACGCTCGAGTCCCGACCACGTGCGGCTCGAGGGTGAAGTGCGGCGCAAGGACCACTGGCCGGCGCCAGGGAATACCAGCGGGATCGGCACATTGCCCGGCCTGACCTTCTCCAAAGACGGGACGTTCCGTGATGAAAAACTGATGTGGATCGTACTGCCTGAGCGGATAGGAGAAGATAAGGCGGAGCACGAGGCGCGCGTCGCGCCGGGAACTGGACGCTATCGGTTCGAGCATTGGACACTGATGCTCGAGTACGCCGATGGCCGAATCAACCAGGTCAGCTTTATCCCCACGGATCGGGAACATCCGACCAAGGGCGCGATCTTGAATGGGTACGCGATTGAGCCAAAACCGTATGAGATGAAACCCGCGAACTGACGTGAAAAACCCAAGCAAGAAATCCGATTGTTTGGTCCAGCCGACATACTGACTTATGGAGTTGATGGACACGATGGATTTTCGTTTATCAATCCTTGTCGTCACGATGTTGTTTAGCCTGAGTTGCAGCGGCGGCGACAAGCACCTGCCGTCTTCCAACCCGCCGGAGTACGATCCAAACAAGGCATATACGCCTCAGTCTATGACACCGAAGCGGGCGAGCGACGTGCGTCCACCTCCAACCACAGAATCGCCGATCACACAATCTGTCGAAACGCGTCACACGAAACCGGTCATTCAACCGACATCCGCAGCTGAATTAGCCAGACGTGTGTTGGCCGGGGGAGCAAATGGGCAGGTGGCTTTGCTGGAGGCACTCTCGGCATCCGGTTTTTCCGTCATAGATTCGAAACGGCGTGTCCTGACCTCTGTTCCGCAGAAACCAGAAATGGGAATTCCGATTGAAGACTGGGAAGTCAACATTCTCGCGCGCGCGGCAGCGGATCAGATGACTGTCCCGTTTTCGGAGATCGAGATCGACATTGCCCTCGCCGTCAAGGATGAACGCGCCGGGCATCTGATCACCGCCATGTTGCTGGATGAAATCAGGGCGGGAGTCAACGATTCCATTCCCACGGCGCGGATGTGGGCCGGCTTGATCATCGAACTGGGCCGGCAGTCTGCAGTGCCCTACGATCTCCTGACCGTCAAGGATCTTACAGGAGTTCGGCTGAATGGACTTCAACAAGTCCTGATGCTCAAATACCTTTCCGCACGATTCTTTGCATTGGGAATCCAGCGCGTGACCGACCCTTCAATCAGCCGATTGAGTCCTCGATATCTTGGCAATGGGGCAGCGATGCGTCTCGTTGCCGATGCGAAAGGGCGAGCATGGCGAGTTTCGAGCCTTCAACAGGGAGAGCCCTGCGGGTTCGGAACGGATGAAGGCATCGACACTTCAATTGCTGCAAGCAGTTGGGGATGGAGTCTCAAGTTCGCATTCGGACCGCTGAGGAATCTGGCGGATGAGGCGGGACTCATCGAGGCTTATCGGGAGCTCAGTGACACGACAGATCTCCGATCGATCTATCGACGTAAGGAGCTCATCCAATCGGGTAAGGAAACCGATGCGCTCTTGAACAAATATGTGAAGAACCTTTCGATCGCCCACAATATCGCCACGGCGCTGCTCTCTCTAGCAGAGCTGGCGGCCGTCATGAATGCGGTGACGATCGACATCACCATGGACCCGCCTCCGCCATTGGAACGTACGAAGACTAGGCAGCCTGGCCAATATGCCAAATTAGCCGCAGCCCTGTCGTTCGACATGAACAAACTCGACTTACCCAAGCAACTCGAGTTGCACTGTACGGGAAAGTTCTTCATGGGGCTCGGCCTTGATTTTTCCATGCCCGAAAGCGGGCCGATCAAGGGTGCCGACGTCGAGTGGACGCTGATCGAAGGCGGGCTGAAGATGGATACGAAGGCCGGGTACAAGGTCACCGAGGCCATTGTGGAACTCGAAAATCCCGGCCCACGCATCCAGGACGCGGGAGTGGGATTCGGCAACGTCAGGAAGTCGGTCCGGACGGACGAGAAGGGGACGGCGAAGACAGGTATCCATGGTGCACCGCAAAAACGCGAGCTGGGCCGTGATCCGCAACCGGTCATCAAGCAGGCAACAGTGCGCGCCAATGTGCAACTCAAGCCTGCGGATATGTTCCGGGATCTCGCGGACGCCCTGAAGGGACCCTGGGTGCTGCCGGCTCAAGTCCTCTATCGCAGTCACCTCTTAGGTAAGAATTACAAGTTCAAAGTCAGGGATTGGACACCTCGTTTGATGCTCGAGATTCGATCGACGATCGTGGCCTCGGGCCGAACGAGTCCTGACCCCGCACAATCTGAAGCGACAAGCCGGATTTCTCTGCAGAGTCCGGAGGAACTGGAGGAGACCAATGCGGCACGGAAGTACACAGGAGAAGGGCTCGTCACCTACAAGACCAGTCCGCCGCAGAACTGGAACGCCTGCATGCCGTTGGTTCGCGGTGATGGAACGGTCGGTTTACGCATCTTCCAGGCCTTCATTCGTCAGGAAGACCCGGACGGTGGAAAGACTGGATCTGGATCCCCGCCGAGGATCGAGTTGCTCTACGGCCTACTCGGGATGTCGAAGGAAACCAGCACAGGCATGCATACCATGGTGAATTACAAGTGTGTTCCCAATCGTCCCGAACTGTCTCCCTTTTGGACATCTATGTTCATCAGCGGGCGCGGCGAAGTTTCCACCGATCCCATGGTCATGTTCTTACTGAAAGATTGGACCTATGTCGGCCAGAGCGGTGTCGTGGCAACCAAAACGCTGAGGAGCACGTGCGGAGGCCAGTGCGATCAGGAGGTGAGCGTCTTCACGTTGAAGGAGCAGTACTGAGCCTTTGCGCGGGCGTACCGGAGCGTAGGAAATGGATTGGGACAAACGACCTTTCTGTAATCCCGATCCAGTGATACTTCTTCCCCAACAACCGAGGTATCATGAACCGACGTCAGACAGCCGTGGTTCCCATCCGAGTCTCGTCGACAAAGGT
>CAZXNN010000341.1:0-4027 GCA_964641915.1 uncultured Nitrospira sp.
TCTGGAGTGACGTAGACCGGCGTGCCCGAAAGCGAGAGTTGCCCGCCGTCAGGGAAGTAAACGCACGTGACGTCCGCGCTTTCCGTAAGAAACGTCATGGCCAGCCCGTTCATCTCAACGGATTGGACATTCCCCTCACGCGTTGGCACACCGTGGGTCTGCCAGGCGTTGAAGGGCTCGTACTCGGGACGCGTATAGAAGACAACCTTCACACCATGGGCATCCTCGGCGAGCGAACGCGCCATGAGCTCACAGTGTGTATAAAGCCCGGCAAAGAGCGCACGAAAGCGAGTCTTGAGGTCAGGATTCTTCATCTTTTCTTCTCCAGAGAAATTATCTCGGCGGATGTTGTTCGCGACAATCTCAATCGATGTTTGAACAACAGAGTCTTGGAGCATTCATTGTGAGTGAAGGCGCGGTGGGCGAAAAATGACCGCTTCCTTATCGAAGCGGTCATTTTCGCTCGTCAATGAGCCACGCCGGCAACTACCTCAAACCACCACAGGTGGTGGCTAGCGATCAACCGCGCCAGCCCCGAGGCGGCGGGCAACCGTTGTCGTCACCGAAGGCGCTCACGCTGCCGAGCGGCGGCTCGGTGATGATGCCCGCCTGCTTGAGGCTGGCGTACGAGGCGTACTCGAGCACGAAGCGCGCCACCTCACGATCCTTGTCGAAGTAATCACTGGACACCACGTGCTCCTGCCGACGCCCGAACTGGGTGCCCACGTCGTGCCCGCCGCGCGTGGCGCCGCCGCCTCGCGTCGAGCCCATGTCTGACCCACCGCGGGTGGTGCCGCCGCCCCTCTTAGCGTACACGACCGGCTCGGGATCCAACTCCGAGTAGAACACGACACCGATCACCCCGACGTTCTCCGGCTTGCCCAGGCGCGACGCGTAGCTGTCCACCCGGTCGCCGAAGTGGAAGCTGGCCACCTCACGATCGTTGAGCCGGAAGCCGGGGATGTCGTTGCCCTTCGGGGTCGAGGGCGGATAGACGATGTAGCCGTTCGCCGACGCGCTGGCACGCTTGCCGGTGAGAACATCCAGCCCGTCGACCGAGATCACCGCCATGTAGCGCTTGTAGGTGTGCCGGTAACCGCGGATGGTCGGCACGAGCACGCGGAGCTGGTAATCCGTGTTCCACGGCGCGGCGATGTAGGTCTTGCCGTCCTTCTCGTACTCGGGGAGGACCACGCCGTTCGCCACGATCTGAAGGCCAAGGCCGTCACGGTTCTTCATTTGTGTTCCCTTTCAAGGAAAAGTCGTTTGCATCGGGTCGAGTCAAGACTCCATGTTCCGCTGTCCCGCTGTCCCGCTTTGCGGAATCGATAGGAGTCTGCTTTCGATGCGGATTGGATTGAGCGGGACTATCTTACTTAGCGCTACAGCCACATCCTAGTAAGGAAGCGGTTCGTATGCGCTCATTCGTTTTCTGGGCTATTTGACCGCTTTTCTCTTCTTTCAGTCTCCCATCAACTCGCGCAAGTGAACGACGCATTCTTCATTTGCATATTGACTGGCAAGATCGGACAGTTCCTCCAATGCAATAGAAACCTCGCATCCTTGAGTGATCTTGCCTCGCAAGGAGAATGCGAGAGCTCTTGAAGGGGCGCAGCCCTTCCGAAAAGCTCGCTCTTCCAATGCGCATGCAACTTTGGCGACGGCCGACTTGTCGAACCTGATCATTGAGCTAGTCTCAAAGGAATCCGGCGACACGTTGATACGCAACTCCCACGTCCAAACTTACCTGGTAGACATCCTTGCGATGCTGCTGCACCACACCGAGGTCCACATCACTTGTCGAGTTCGATGATGCCGGCCGCGGCCAGCTTCTCGAGGAACGGCTTGATGTCGGTACGGTGCGGCCGCTCCTTGATCATGGCGTTGAACAGCGGCGCGAGCTTGTTCTCCTGCTCCTCGCACCAGCGAATCAGACTTTCGCACGCAGTTGACGTAAGGGGAGTACGGGCGACAAGAGGGGGATAATCTTATCTTCTCGCCGTAGAAGACCACAGCGATTACGCCGTTGTTGATCGGGGTACCTGCGCCGGAGTCCTTACGATCGCCGAACCGGAGCCGGGCAAACTCGCTGGCGTTCAGCCGGTAACTCTGAATCGGGGTGTTCGTGTACCTGGAAATGACATAGCCGCCAGCAGAGGCGGATGCCGGCTTGCCCGTCTGGATGTCCCAACCATCCTCCGAGCACACGGCCGCATACCGGATTGAGAAAGACGACGATCTGAAGCCACTTTCGGCCGAGCTGAAACGCCGTTGGGGAACGTGGAAGCGGAGCTGGTAGTCCTGGTCGCACGGCGCGGCTACATAGCTAAAGCCATTCTTCGTGTATTCCTTCAGAGGACTCCCTTTGACCTCGATCTCAATGCCAAAGCCATTCTCGGTGAACATGAGCTTCTCCTGAGTTGTGAGAGCTAGCAAACTGCCTGTCGCTCTGCCCTGTTACTGGCCACATCCTAGTAAGGAAGCGGTTCGTAGCGCGCTGGGTTGCTTAATGGGCTATTTGAACGCGTTTCTCTCCTTCTCGCAATGGGACTGATTTATGAATTCAATCTACTGACAACGCCATTGCGAGGCAACAGGAAGCATGCTGATTTCAGCACCTAATTGCTTTTTTGTTTGACTATCCAGAGTGCCAGCTCAGCGCTTGTGATTTCCCTCTAAGAGGCCTGAACGGTCTAATGTTGGTTTTTCGTGGCATACGCAAAAGCTGCGGCGGCCTGCCGAACTTCTTTTGCTTGAACTGGCTTGCGCAAAGCTTCCAGGAATGCAGCCCTTTTACTAAGCGTCATATACCGGTGAATGTCATAAGCTTTGTTTTGTGTAGCTTCAAGAAAATTCCAGGCACAATCATTGTATTGCTTACATGACTTCTGATCGCCTGTTTCAAGAGTGAGCCCGGTAAGCAAATCCAGTACGTAATATTACCTCAGGTCGTCTGGCTGCAATTGCGCCTTGCCATACCAAGCTCCTCTTTCCGACGCCCGGCCCTTGCCAGCAGCTCACCAAGCGAAAGCCTCGCATCGCAAGCAAGGAGAACATCGTCTGGTCTGCTTGCGATCACCTTACTGAACAACCTAATTGCCTCGGTATCGTTGCGCTGAGCCTTATTGACATCTGCAAGAATCTTGTCCATATTTGTATGATGGAGACAACATGCGACCGGGTCAATAAAGCGGTTGAACGCCTTTACGATGTATTTAATCGCTATCCTCGTCCGTCCACCTTCAGCGGCTGTCAATGTTGTATTGACCGCACGCAACCCCGCATTGCCGGCAAACTCACAAAAGACTTGCTTCATGCTGATTTTAGCGACTATATAATTGACGCCCCGTTTGACGGATCAGCCGGCATCGGTACAGTCAATGACTTCAAACATTTTCTGCCGCGCATGCTGGAGTTGATGGCGCCTGCGCATTCGCAACTGGGCTATCCCTCCGATTGTTTGATGAGAAAATTAGCGAAATTAGATTGGCGCCAATGGCTGAAAGCTGAAGCAGAAGCCATTGAAGAATTCTTTGAGGCATTCTGGCTGGACGTACTTATCTGCCCGAAGAACAATTGGGATGCAGACGACTTCATTGCGCGTGTGGCCGCGCTAGGATTAGACATCAGTCCATTTCTTGAGACGTGGCGCGTTCAGATAGATCAAAAGGCAATCAAGAAGTTTGTTGCCATAAGGTATCGATTCAGTGATTGGTTTAACCGAAAAGACGATTGCGCCGACATGCCGGAGCAAGCAAGAAATGGCCGGCAATGGCTAACTGATTCCAAAACGGCTGACTGGCTCGAAGCAGCATTTTTCGCCAATAGTGATAGTGATATAGCTGCCGAGATATCTGAAGCCGTTGACCTGCTTCAGCTGTTGTCGCCCTAGCGCCAAAACGATTATGACAATGCGATTACCAGGTTTCCCTTCTAACTCTGTTCGGAAGTGACAGCTTCGCTATCACCAACCCCATAAAGACAGCTCTCAGTAAACAGGCAAGGACTTCAGCCTTAGCGCTACTTT
>CAZXNN010000342.1:0-4006 GCA_964641915.1 uncultured Nitrospira sp.
TAACCGGGAGGTGTCGTGATGGCATGCAATGTTGGAGGGGTTGAACGACCCATTCGAATCGTTGTCGGGGTCATTGCTCTGGGAATCGGAGCCTTTGCGGGATTACCGCCGGTGGGGACCGGTGTGGCGCTGGTGGTCGGGACCATAGCCCTGGTCACCGGAGTTTTTGGATTCTGTCCGCTCTGGACGGTATTTGGGATCAATACCTGTCCGGTTACCCCTGGGAAGAAGGGCTAGTGAGGGATCAATGCGATTATATCTCTGGACCTTTCTTGTCGTGGTTGGATGTCTGGTCGGATCCGGTGGATGCACACCGACTCCGAAGGCCGCGACGGTTCCTGCGCAAGGCCATGACGGTGGTGCGCTCACATCAGCCGATATGTTGTTCGCACCGCCATCGCCGGAGCTGATCTCCGGCGATCAACGAGGCGAGCAGATTCGCTTAGGCTACAAAATCGTAGTCGATACGCAGGACTATGGACGGCCCTATGTGGGCAATCGGTTAAATTGCACGAACTGCCACCTCGATGCCGGCATGAATCCGAACACCGCCTCCTTTGTCGGCATCAGCCGGTTGTATCCGGAATATCGTGCACGGGCCGATCGTCAGATGTCCTTGGCCGACCGCATCGGCGAATGTTTCGAGCGCAGCATGAACGGCACAGCCCCTCCCCCCGATAGCTCGAAGCTCCAGGCCGTCGTGGCCTACATCGAATGGCTTTCGCAAAACGTCCCGCCGGGTAGTACGGTGCCATGGCGCGGGATTCCACGTCTGACCTCCAATCACGTTCCAGATCCCGTGAACGGGAAGAAGCAGTTTGCCACGAAGTGTGTGTTCTGCCATGGAGCGGATGGACAGGGGACGATGGCGGCCCCGCCGCTCTGGGGGCCGCACTCGTACAACATTGCGGCGGGGATGGCCCGCGTGAGCGTCGCAGCATCCTTTATCAAGTCCAATATGCCGAGAGGCTGGGGTTGGACGTTGACGGATGATGAGGCCTACGACGTGGCGGCCTATGTGAACAGCCAGCCGCGTCCGGATTTTCCCGGCAAGCAGCACGATTGGCCGAAGGGCGGCAAGCCGGTGGATGTGCCGTATTAGGCGTGATGCGTGCGAGTCATGCTTCTCGCAGGTGTAATTCACGAAGGGTGGAGGAGCGGACGGTATGCACCTTACAGTGGCTTATCACGGCGGCACGCGCTACGACATCACTAGCGGCCGGCATCGGGTGGTGACCGATCAGCCGGAAGAGGATGGCGGCCACGATGCGGGTATGGGTCCGGTCGAACTCTTTGTGGGATCGGTCGCGAGTTGTGTCGGATATTTTGTTGGGCAGTTCTGTGCGCGGCACGATATTTCTCGGGAAGGTCTGGCGGTGGATGCCGAGTGGGAGATGGACGAAATCCCTCACCGCGTGGGAAAGATCGCGCTGGCGATCCGGTTGCCGCATCGTCTCACGCCGGACATGAAAGAGCGCTTATTAAAAGTCGCTCACGGGTGCACGGTGCACCAATCTCTTTCCGGCGCCCCGGCTGTTACGATTTATCTCAACCCTCATCTGTCGGGAGTGCATTCATGAGCGAATCTGCTTCAGTTTCACGTCGAACATTCTGGAAGCGGGCAGCCCAGGTTCTGGGCGGACTCGCGGTCTGGCGCCAGGTGCGACCGGCGGTGGCCCAGCAGGCCGTTTCACCGGAAACCGGCCCGCAAACCGTGCGCGTGATGCGACCGTACGACGCGGAAACGCCCGTGCGTGAATTCACATCGTATGTGACCCCCAATCATCGGTTTTTCGTGCGGAGTCATTTCGGTCCGCCCGCGCCTGAATTGATTGCCGAGGCCAACTGGCGTCTGCGGGTCGGAGGATTGATCGAGCATCCATTGGAACTCACGCTCAAGGATCTCAAAGAGTTCGAACGGGTGTCGATCACAGCTGTGGTGCAATGCAGCGGAAACGGCCGCGCGTTTCATCGTCCCAAAGTGCCGGGCGTGCAATGGGAGCGGGGTGCTGTCGGAAATGCGCAATGGACCGGAGTGCGGCTGCGGGACGTGCTGGCAAGAGCCGGTGTCAGGCCGGCCGCGAAACACGTGCAACTCCAAGGCGCCGATCGTCCGGTAGTCGCGTCCGTGCCGTTGTTCACCCGCAGCATTCCGCTGGAGAAAGCGGTGCATCCGGACACGCTTCTCGCGTACGAAATGAACGGGCGCCCCCTGCCGCTGTTGCACGGCGCGCCGTTGCGGGTGATTACACCGGGCTGGATGGCGGATTCCTGCACCAAGTGGTTGACGGAGATTACGGTGCAGGCGGACGAGGCCAAGGGCTACTACATGCAGACGGCCTATCGCGTGCCGGTCACGGCTATCCAGCCGAATTCCGGTCTGCCGGGGACGTCGATGCTGCCCGTGGAAGCGATGGTCGTGAAGTCGCTCATCGCCTCACCGGTCAACGGCGATGAGGTCGGGCGCGGGCCGGTGACGGTGCAGGGCGTCGCCTGGAGCGGAGAAGCCGCTGTCGCGACGGTGGAGCTCTCCTTCGATGAAGGCCGGACGTGGGAACAGGCCCGGCTGGTCGGTGAGGACGAGCCCTACGCCTGGCGGCAATGGCAGTTTCTGTGGAAGCCAGAGGGAAGCGGGTCGGCCAGCATACTGTGTCGCGCGACGGATGCGAGCGGGCAGGTGCAACCGCATACGACTCCCTGGAATCCGAGCGGGTTTTTATGGAACGGGTGGGATCGTGTGACTGTGACGGTGCAGGCATGATGACGCTCAACCGGACGCTCATCGGTATGTTCGTGCTGGGAATGGCCGGCGTGGCGGTCGTCACCTGGGCGCAGGAGGAGGATTCGGCGTCGGTGAGCGCGGCCCTGGCGCCGCGGGCGGAGACGTTGATTGTGGCGCGCTGTTCCGTGTGCCACACGCGGGATCTCGTCGCGCAACAGCGGCTGCCGAAAGACCGGTGGGAAGCGACCGTCGAGAAGATGCGGCATTGGGGGGCCGAGATTACCGAGGAAGAAGCGGGGCTGCTCGTCCGGTTTCTCTCGGCGCGCTATCATCCGGGGGCACCGGACTCCCTGCCCCCTCTGGACAACGAGTTGCGTAAGGCGGAGCCGTTGACGCAGGAGCCGGTGGCCAGCGGTCCGCTCGTCGGTGTGGCGGCTAGAGGGGCGGGAATCTTCGAACATAATTGCCAGGCTTGCCACGGCACCGGAGCTTCCGGCGGATTCGGTCCCAAACTCGCCAAGAATCCGATTCTGAAGCATGAAGATCTGTTCTGGGAGACGGTGCTGCATGGGCGCGGACCCATGCCGGCCTGGGGATCGGTGCTGAGTCAGCAGGATATTGCCGATATTCACACATGGCTATTGACGAAGTAGTGGAAAGCGGAGTTCACCACAGATGAAAGGAGCGGTCATGAATGTGCGGAAAGGGATCGTCGTTGGCGGAGCCCTGCTGACTTTGGTGGGATTGATGTCGACGCCGAGGCTGTTATTCGGAGCCGACCAGCCGAAGGCGAAGGAGCTGATCCAGCAGAACTGCGTCCAATGCCACCGGATGGAAGGCCAGGCGGAGTCCCGATTCAATTTGAAGGCGCCGGATCTCATCTGGGCCGGGAGTAAGTATAACCGCGCCTGGCTGATCCGCTGGCTGACCGGCAAAGAAGCTCCGTTGTACGTCAAAGGGTATCGCTGGGACCAATCGCAGGAACCGCATAAGCATGTGACGGTGTCGGAAGACGAGGCCAACGGAATCGCCGATTACTTCGCCGAGCACAACAAGGATCCCCGTGTGAAAGTCGGAGCCTTCGACACAGCGAAGGTCTCCAAGTACGAAGCGACGTTCGGCGGCATGGCCTTTAAGGCGCATGCCTGCCTCGGTTGTCATACGATCGAGGAGAACGGCAAGCTCATCGGCGGACAACAGAGCGCAGCTCTCCAAAATTCAGGTCAGCGTTACAACATGGACTGGCTGTATCGCTTCGGTCAGAATCCCCAAGACTTCATCACA
>CAZXNN010000343.1:0-4000 GCA_964641915.1 uncultured Nitrospira sp.
TGTGGCGCTGCCATCGGCTTGTGTGAAGGGGGTAAAGAGATTGGCTTGGATCGCCGGTTCCACACCAATCCCTGTATCCTGCACCTTCAGACACAAGTCCGTCTGCCCAACAGCATCATCGACCACCGTTATGGAAACGGTCACCTGGCCTTGCGCGGTAAATTTGACTGCGTTCCCAATGAGATTCGCGAGGATTTGACGAATGCGTACCGGATCGCCTACATACTCGCGGCCGACGGCTTCGGATAGGATGGTCGTTAACTGAAGCCCTTTGCTTGCCGCCGGTCCAGAGAAGAGTTCCTGCGCCTCCGTCACAAGTTGACGAAGATCGAACGAGATGTGCTCAAGCTTCAGTTTTCCGGCTTCAATTTTTGAAATATCCAGAATGTCATCGATGATCTGGATAAGTGCCTGGCCGGACTTCCGCAACGTGTGCATATATCGCCGCTGCTTGTCATTCAGTGGCGTTTGTATCAAGAGTTCGCTCATACCCAGAATCCCATTCATCGGAGTGCGAATTTCATGGCTCATGTTGGCCAAGAACTGTGACTTGGCCACATTGGCAGCCTCGGCAGCCTGCAGGCGTTGGTGCGCCTGACGGGCCAAGTTCCATTTTGTCGTGAGCGACATCGCCAGTTGAGAGACTTCAACGCTGGAAAAAGGCTTTTGCAGGATCAGCAGGCGATCGTCGGAGCCTAATCGCTCGATGATCTCTTCCCAAGAATGATCCGTGTACGCCGTGCAGATCACCGCCTGAATCTCTGGGTCGACCGCCCATAAATGCTCGATCGTTTCCAACCCATCCCAGCCGGGAGGCATGCGCATATCCACGAACACCACGGCATAGGGTCGATCTTCCTGACGCGCCTTCTGAACCAAGGCCAATGCAGCTTGCCCCTGATCCACGCAATCCAACTCGAATCGGATCAGCGGCTTCAGACGTGGAGTACCACCAAAGACGACCGTACGGAGTTCATCCAGATGGTGCGCCTCGTTCCCTGGTTGAAGGACTTTTCGAAAGTCATCGTGGATGAGCACGTTGTCATCGATGACCAAGATCCGTCGATTTTCCCAACATTCCGTCAGCTTCGTCGTCATAGTCATTCGAGCAAATTGGATGAACGGTCCTGTTGTTAGGCAGCCCGTGACTCACTCGTTGGTAACCACTGTTGCAGCACATTGCGAATCTCTTTTATGCCCGCCGGCTTCGAGAGGAAGCCGTCCATGCCGCCAGCAAAGCAGGCATCTTGATGGCTGCTGAGAGCGTACCCTGATAGGGCGATGATCGGGACTCGTTTACCATCTGCTCGTCTAACCCCTCGTCGCCGAATTTCTGCAGTGGCGGCGAGTCCATCCATCTCCGGCATTTCACAGTCCATAAGAACGAGGTCGTATCGAAACCGTTCCAGCGCATCAATCGCTCGTCTACCCGTACCGACCACGTCGACTGATTCGCCGCAGAGCTCCAGCAGACCACGGAATACCTCCTGATTCGTCGAATTGTCTTCGGCCAAGAGGATACGCGCACGCGACCGTGGCTTCGAGAATGTGCCGGCAGGCCCCTTACTGATGAATACGTCAAGGTTCGCGCACGAATCCACTCGCGTACTCTCTGCCCTCATGCCTTCGCCCATCCTCTGTTTCTCAAGACAGACTGTAAACCAAAACGTGGAACCCCTTCCTGGGGTACTGGTTAAGCCAATGTCTCCCCCCATTAAAGCGACGAACCGTTTGACGATCGCGAGCCCCAGCCCTGTTCCCCCATACCGCCTCGTCATCGATCCATCCGCCTGGGCGAAGGGATCGAAGATCTTCTGCTGCGCATCGAGAGGAATACCGATCCCGGTATCGCACACCGTGACTTTGAATAAAGCGTTGTCATGCCCATCCTGAATCCGCTCAATGTGAATCAAGATGCCACCTTGCTCTGTAAACTTCACGGCGTTCCCCACTAAATTGGCCAGAATCTGCCGGAATCGTGCGGCATCCCCTCGCCACATGGCGGACAACTTGGGGTCGATCTGACATTCTAAACTGAGCCCCTTTTTGTGGGCCGGGGCGAAGGACTCGTCAATGACAGCTTGCACAGTCGCCACCAGGTCGAATGCTGCGATGTTGAGATCCATCTGGCCGGCTTCGATCTTGGACAAGTCAAGGATATCGTTGACGATCTGAACCAGCTGCTTGCCGGAATTATCGATGGTCTCAACAAAATATCGCTGCTGATTGGTCAAGGAGGTCGAAAGAAGCAGCTCATTCATACCGAGCATGCCGTTCATGGGCGTCCGAATCTCGTGGCTCATACGGGCCAAGAACTGCGACTTGGCTTGATTAGCATCGTCGGCCTCCGCCTTGGCCTCTTTCAGCGCCTCCACCGTTCGCTCCAACTCTTCGTTACGCCGTTGAAGCTCTGCGGTCCGCTCGGCCACCTGCTGCTCAAGAAGTTGGTTCGTGGCTTGCAGTTCCCGGTTACGGACGTTGACCTGTGCAACGAGATCTTCAATCTGTAACCGAACATCACGACCCAACTCCCACTTGCGCGTCAGTGCGGCGGCAATCTGCTGAACCTCGATCGCATCGAACGGTTTGCGTAAGATCAGCAACCGATCGTTCATACCCAACCGTGCCGCAATTTCTGCCCACGAATGGTCGGAATAGGCTGTGCAAATCACGACCTGAATGCGACCATCGACCTCCCACAGTCGCTCAATCGTTTCCAGGCCATCCCACCCCGTCGGCATCCGCATATCGACGAATGCCACGGCATAGGGGCGCCCTTCCTGCCTCGCCATCTGCACCAATGCGAGAGCAGCCTGTCCCTGAACCGCGTAATCCAACTCGAAGCAATCCAGCGCTTCCACAAGCGGCGCCCCACCAAACAAATCCGTACGCGCTTGATTCAGATCCTTGTCTTCCGGTTGGGATTGAAGGATCCGCCGAAAATCTTCATGGATCGACTGATTATCATCGACGATCAAGACTCGAGGATTCTTGCTGTGGTTATCCATATGTATTAATACCGGATCCCCGTCGAGAGCGTCCCGCCTTCACGACTGATCGCTTACTTCAGCCTCTTGTCTTCGGCTGGCCAAGAACTCATGCATATCCTTGATCAAGGAGAGCAGATCCTGTGCGCAATGCTCAAGAGTCGACGCATGCTGACGCTGAACAGGATTCAGAGGACTATCGAGCAACAGGGTGACTTTGGCTATTAACTCATTCATCGGTATCAGGATTTCGTGACTCGTGATCGCGAGAAACTCTTCCTTCTGGCGAAGCATCGCCCCAACTGGTTCCTGTGAATCCTCAGCACTGGATCCGGTGATTCGACTGGCAATTTGCTCCTGAAGTCGTTGATTGACAGCACGTACGTCAGTCGTCCGTTGGCTCACATTCTGGGCCAGCCCCTCAATCTGTAGCTTCACCGCACGAGCCAGATTCCATTTCTTGGTCAAGGCATTGGCCATTTGGACGACTTCGATACTGTTGAACGGTTTCATGAGAATGAGCAACTTGTCGGTATCACCGATGCGACGACTGACGTCTTCCCATGGATGATCGGAATAGGCCGAACAGATGACGATGTGGATGTCCGGGTCGACATACCAAAGATGCTCGATGGTCTCGAGCCCATCCCAACCCGGAGGCATGCGCATATCCACGAAGGCCACCGCATAGGGCGTCCCGCTCTGACGAGCCGTCTGAACAAGACCGAATCCCTCGCGGCCTTGAGTGGCAAACTCCAGTTCATACGACACATGCGTGGGCAGGGTCGGGATCTCCCCAAACAGGGCCGCCCGTGCGTGGTCCAGTGCTCCCGATTCTATCGGCGGAGACAAGATTTTCCTGAAGTCCTCGTGAATACTGACATTGTCGTCAATGACGAGAATCCGCCGGTTGATGGCATCTCGATCAATTGTCATGCCGCCGCCTCGACAAGGACCAGCGGCAGATCCAAGGTGAACGTCGCACCCTGTCCTTCACCCGCACTTTGCGCCTG
>CAZXNN010000344.1:0-3985 GCA_964641915.1 uncultured Nitrospira sp.
CATAATCGCATCTCGACGATTCTCGTATCCTACCTCATGCCCGCCGATCCGATCGCCGCCTTGCTCGAATTCGTCATGAAAAATGATCAGGCGTTCTTGTAGCAGCTGCCCGGCCTCTTGTAGCAACGTGATGGCATGAGGCGCGACTTCTTGATCGCGGAGATGCTGAAGGTTCCGCTGGAACTCCTCAACTTCTTCATTAAAATTCGTCAGGAAAGTCGCGTCTTTCGTCGCAAGATATTTCTTTTCGCTATTGAGCTGGGCAAATAACGACTCGTGCAGTCGCTTCGCCGCCTCCACTGCAGGATAGTGAAACGACGCCATTTCCGTACTGAGAGCCGTGAGCTGGCGTAGCTGGAACAAGGCATAGAGATTGACCCCTGCCATGACCACGATAATCACCAGACAGGTGAGAACCAACCGCCAAAATATGGAGAGTCTCATGATCCGAGCAGCCTTCGTCTAACGAGCCTGATTCACCATACGACTAAGTGTATGTAAAACCATACACTACTTCACTCACTGTCACAACTGTTGCGGTACTGTTTTCCGTGAGTTTCAGACTCTTTTTGGAGACTTCAAACTCTCGCTCGCTCTCAACCTCGGAATCGGCGCGAGTTCTCCACTGACGGTCGCAATCCAATCAGCTATCGACCGTCACCAAATCGACGGGCGAAATCGCGCTGCCGGTGAGATGAGCCGTGGAGTAATGCAAAGAGATGGCCGCGGAACAGCAAGATGCTCATGGCCACAGGAGGAGTAAGAAGAATTGCCAAAATCCAGTAGGCGTCGGACGGAAGCCCCAGATAGGCAAACCACCCGCCGAGCACGGTGAACGGTAGAATCAAGAGTTGGAAAAAGTCGAGTCCGGCTCCTCGACCAAGACGACTGGACAGCCGGACGAACCGTTCAAGCCCCGACGGCGATACTACCACTGGAAGTATCAAGAGTCCAAACGGCAGGAACCATTCGATCCAATTTTCCAGCACAAACTCGTAGCAGGTCTTCAACACGTCCAGCGGAGAATCCTGCCGTACCTGATAAATCACCTCCGGTGCCGGATTCAGCAAAATGAAAAGAAGCAGGAGCGCCGCCGACGAGAGAAATTGGCCATAGGGATTGGCTTGAGTGCCCATATCGAGTGCCATGATGGGCAGCCACAAGACAAATCCCACCCCGATGACTTCCCAAAAATAGCAGCCCAGACTTTCCTGGATGTCGCGCAATTGAAGAGAGCGGGCACCGCCAAGCGATTGCTCGATCAACGAAAGCGTCGCTCCTACCAAGAGGGCGTTGAGCGCCCCGAGCAGAAAACCGCCGGCTATTCCCAATGAGCCGGCCACTTGCGACACTCCGACAAACAGCAGCGCGAATCCCACCAACGCGAGCATGGCGATCCAGCCATGACGGAGCGACCGCACGGTCGAGCGAAACGACTGGCAATAGAGTTCAAAGAGTGAGGACAAGTGACTGGGCATCTGTAACTCTTACCGCCTTATCCTACCTTTGGCGTGAGCAGCGGGCCGACAATGCCGGCCGCATCGACTATTCACTGAACACAAGACGGCACGAGGTCGCACCTTAATCCTGAACGGTTGGTGGGTCAAGAACGGACCGGAGAAAGGAGATTCTCCCCGCTCATGGCTTGACACATACAGACCGATGATTATTAGAAGTTCAGCAGCAACTCGCGCACCTGTCGAGGAGGATTTCCCGTGGATATGAACACAATGACCATGAAACTCCAGGAAGCTCTGCAAACGGCGTCGTCGCATGCCATGCGCCGCAGTCACCAGGGTATAGACGTCGAGCACTTGCTGCTCGCGCTCCTCGATCAAGAAGGCGGCACCACATCCACCCTGCTGGAACAAGCCGGTGTGGCGCTCTCCGCCGTTCGTCAGGCCACCGATCAGGCGCTCGGTAAATTGCCTCAAGTACAGGGTGCGAGCGGTGGTCCCGGGCAAGTGCATGTCACCAACCGCCTGAGTCAGCTGCTCACCAAAGCCGAAGATGAACAAACGGTATTGAAGGACGACTATCTCAGCGTCGAGCACGTGTTGCTCGCCATGGTTCAAGAAGGCGGCATTTTCAAGAAGCTGGGCCTGACGCGAGATCGTCTTTTGTCCGGCTTGCAGCAAGTGCGCGGCAACCAGCGGGTGACTACTCAAGATCCCGAAAGCACCTATCAGTCACTCGAGAAATACGGCCGTGATCTGACGCGTGCTGCGGGGCAGGGAAAGCTCGATCCAGTGATTGGACGAGACGATGAAATTCGCCGCGTGATTCAAATTCTCTCTCGACGGACCAAGAACAATCCCGTCCTGATCGGTGAGCCCGGTGTGGGTAAGACTGCCATCGTCGAAGGGCTGGCCATCCGGATCATCAAGGGAGATGTCCCGGAAGGGCTGAAACAGAAGCGGGTCATTACGTTAGATATGGGATCACTGGTGGCCGGCGCGAAGTTTCGTGGCGAATTCGAAGAACGGCTCAAGGCCGTCCTTAAAGAAGTTCAATCTTCGCAGGGACAAATTCTGCTGTTCATCGACGAATTACATACCGTCGTCGGAGCCGGTGCCGCCGAGGGCTCGATGGATGCGGCAAACTTGCTCAAGCCCATGCTCGCGCGCGGTGAGCTGCACTTGATCGGAGCCACCACCCTCGATGAATACCGCAAGCATATTGAAAAAGATGCTGCGCTTGAACGGCGCTTCCAGACGGTCCTGGTCGATCAACCGTCCGTCGAGGATACGATCTCGATCCTGCGCGGTCTGAAGGAGCGCTACGAAGTTCACCACGGCGTGCGCATTAAGGATGGCGCCCTGGTGGCGGCAGCGAAGCTATCGAACCGCTACATTGCCGATCGTTTTCTGCCCGACAAAGCCATCGACCTGGTCGATGAAGCGGCGGCACGGTTGAGGACAGAGATCGATAGTCTGCCGGCTGAATTGGATGAAGTCTCTCGAAAAGTGCTTCAGCTGGAAATCGAGCGCGAGGCGCTCCGGAAAGAAAAAGATCAAGCGAGTGCCGCTCGGCTGGCTACGCTCGAAACCGAGCTTGCAGAGAAGCAAACCACCGTTCACACGCTTAAAACTCAGTGGGATTCAGAGAAGGCATCGGTCGGACGTCTTCGGAAGACCAGAGAAGCGATTGAAGAAGTGAAGCTGAAAATTGAGCAGGCCGAGCGAGCCTACGATCTTAATCGTGTCGCGGAGCTTCGCTATGGAGACCTCCCCCGTTTAGAACGCGAACTCGCCGCCGAACAAACGTCCTTGGGGAAGAAACAGGATCAGAACCGGCTGCTCAAAGAAGAAGTCGACGAGGATGAAATTGCCGCCGTTGTGAGCCGTTGGACCGGGATCCCTGTCTCGCGGTTGATGGAAGGCGAATCAGACAAACTTCTCAAGCTCGAAGATCTGCTGCATCAGCGAGTCATCGGGCAGGATGAGGGCGTCCGCGCAGTGGCCGATGCGGTATTGCGAGCGCGATCCGGCATCAAAGATCCCAACCGGCCCATTGGATCGTTCCTCTTTCTCGGTCCGACCGGAGTGGGGAAAACCGAGCTGGCTCGTGCGCTGGCAACCGTGCTATTCGACGATGAGAGCAACCTCATTCGTATCGACATGTCGGAATATATGGAGAAACACACGGTCGCCCGTCTGATCGGGGCGCCTCCGGGCTATGTGGGCTTTGAGGAAGGCGGTCAGTTGACCGAAGCGGTGCGCCGCCGGCCGTTCTCCGTCGTGCTGTTCGATGAGATCGAAAAAGCGCACCACGACGTCTTCAATGTGTTTTTGCAAATCCTGGACGATGGCCGACTGACGGATTCCCAAGGCCGGACGGTCGACTTCAAGAATACCGTCCTGATCATGACGTCGAACATCGGCAGTCCGCAGATCCTTGAGGCGCAACAGACCGGAGCCTCCTATGATGAGATGCGGTCAGTCGTGATGGGAGAGCTGCGGCAGCATTTCCGTCCCGAGTTTCT
>CAZXNN010000345.1:0-3981 GCA_964641915.1 uncultured Nitrospira sp.
CGCCCTCGCGCACCGTGAATGTCGGCTTCATGTTCTCCATCGAGAACGTCTCGCCGTTCAGCATCCACTGCTCGAAACCGTCGGCCGCGGTTCGCCCGAGGATCGTCATCTCGATCACCCCGTCCGGCGGCCTGGTTGCCGTGCTGGCTGCGCCGAACCGGGTATAATCCCAGCGAAACGGCTTCGGCCTTGTCCACTGCGGCTTGCCCTTGCGGCCGGCATACTCGAGGACGATGCCCATGCCCCGTCCGCGATCGTCGTCTGAGAGATCGCCCATCACCCAAATGCCGGGATTGGTCATCTCGACCAGCGCGGAAATGCGCTCGGCCGTTCCCAGCCACAGCACCGGAACGTCGGCCGGTGTCGGAACCGGATTGCCGTCGAGGGCGACAATGCGAAACTGGTGGCCCGGCAAGGCCAGGCTGCGGGTCTCCGTCGCACTCGCGTTCACCACGTGGAAAAGAACGCGTTCGCCCCGCCTGACGCGGATCGGCTCGCCGTGCCCGAGCATCCTGCCGTTGATCCCGAACAGCGCGTAGCCGACTTCGTAGCCTTTGGCCTTGCCGTGCGCCTCGTGATCTGCGGCCTTCGCCATCTGCTGCAACGACTTGATCGGAGTGCCCGCCAGCACGTCCATCGCCATGTCCCCACCGCGGCTGAATGTCGGCCCGAACTCCTTCAGCGTGAGGAAGATTTCCCGGTCATAGGCGCCGGCATTGTTGCTGGGCTCGACATAGAGCAGGCCTGCCTGGCCGGTATAGGTGCCGCGGTTCAGGTCTGCGCCGGCCGCAACGTGGGTGTGATAGAAACGGAATCCCGCCGGTTTGGGTACGAAGACGATTCGCTGCTTTCCGTGAGGCGCCACATAAGGCGACCCCTCCTCTGCCGCGCCGTCCACCTCGCTTGGGATCGCCAGGCCATGCCAGTGCACCAGCTCCGGCGTGTCGGTGTCGTTGTGGACGTCGACGGCGACCTGCTGGCCTTCCTTGAAGCGCAAGAGCGGCCCCGGAAACTGCCCGTTGTAGAGCGTCGTGGCGACGATACGATTCGGCGCCAGCTCCACCAGTCCGCTGCCGATGCGCAGGGTGTGGTCAGGTTTGCCGGACGAGACCTCGCCGGCGGCCAGCGCAGGACCCGAAATGCGGCCCGCCAGAGGAAGCAAGGCGCCACAGGCGAGAAGGGAGCGGCGGTCGATCTGCATAATCCGGGCAGCTCCTGGTGAGTTCGTGAACCGGACGATCGTGCGAACGGAGTACTTCAATATCGAAACACGATATCGTCCTGCAAGAGCGCCGTGAGACGGAAGAATTCCGCCCTCAACCGGCCGGATCGGCGGCCGGCTATCTCTTCATTGCCTCGCCGGTGAATTCACGCAGCCGGACCTTCGCCAGGGCCAGCCCCTTTCGGCCAAGGCCGGTGGCGCGGTAGAGATTTCGCGTCGTGCGCCCAATGCGCTGCCTGCGGGACTTCAGATAGCCCCGCTGCTCCATGGCATGGAGCATGGGATAGAGCGTGCCGGGGCTGAGACGGTAGCCGTGCCGGGAGAGTTCATCGATCATCCACTGCCCGTAGATCTCCTGTTCCGCCGCATGGTGGAGGATATGAAGCCGGATGAAACCGTTGAGCAGGTCCTTGAATCGCATCGGTGCCCATTATCGACTTTCGCAACCCGGATCGACTGTCTGACGCTCGTCGTCCGCCCCCATGTTCGGGTCGACGGCGGGAGTCGTCAACCTGTTCGGCGACAAGACCGGTGAGGCGGAGCGAGTATCAACAGCCATTCGCGGCCTCGCCCGGTGCGGCACTGCCGGCGCCACGGCGGGCTCCGGAGCGTCCGCCGCCTACGAATTTCGACATCGAAATTCGATATCCATACGCGCAGCAGGGCTTGACTATCCGTCGGGTTGGGAGCGAAATTCAAATCAAGATTGCTGGAAGCAACATATTTCCACCGGCCGTATCCGGGCCCGGAAGGAAACTGACGGCGGCATCAAGGGGGCGGCAACCATGCGAATGCCAATCTGTCCCGTTGCAATGTGTCTTGCGACGATCCTGACAGGCGCAGCTCAAGCTGCCGATCTCGGCAATATCGACTGGCCGTCAATTCCGACCAAATCGATCGTGCTGTTCTATCCGGGAGAGTCGACCTACAACTGGCTGACCAGCCGCGAGCACAAGGGCGCAAGGCTGGTGGCACAGGGGAAGGCATGCCTCGCCTGCCATGAAGCCGACGAGCGGGACCTCGGCGCCATCCTCGTCAAGGGCGGCCCCTTCGAACCGACCCCGATTCCCGGCAAGAACGGAACCATCGACGTTGCGATCCAGGCCGCACACGATGCCGGGTACCTCTATTTCCGCTTCCAGTGGAAGACCAACCTGAACCGCGAAGGACGCATGCACGACTACGTGCGCTTCGACGGCAAGCAGTGGAAATTCTACGGGCACGATCGCAACGACAAGGCAGTGCGCTCGGGCGAGCAGCCGGCCCTTTACGAAGATCGGTTCTCGATCATGCTCGATGACGGCAAGGTGGCGGGGTTTTCGCAACAGGGTTGCTGGTTGACCTGTCACAACGGGATGCGCGATACGCGCGATCAGGTCGTCGGCGATCCCGTCAAGAAGCATCCCATGTTCAAGGAGGCCAGATACGATGCCGACATCCGCAAGTATCTTGCCTCGACACGCACCGATCCGGCAGCAAGCTGGGACAAGACCAAATCGCCGGAAGAAATCGCCAGGCTCAAGGCACAGGGCGAATTCCTCGATCTCATGATGTGGCGCGTCGCACGCAGCGCGCCCGTCGGGATGGCCGACGACGGCTATGTGCTCGAGTACCGCAACTTCGACGAGGGCAAGAATCCCTTCTCCTGGAACGTCGACCGCAAGACGATGACGCCATTATTCATGTTCGACCCCGCAAAGGTGGGGTTCAAGGCCTTGCGCGCCGAAGACATCGGCAATGCCGCGAAGCCGGCGACCGTTGTCAAGGAGACCAACGCCGTTCCGTTCGATCCCGCTGCGGGGTGGAGCGAGGGAGATATCCTGCCCGGCCGTCTGGTCAGTCGCGCCGATGCCAAGGGCTCTGCCGCCGACAACGACGCCTCCTTCGGGACATGGAAAGACGGCATGTACACACTCGTATGGCGCCGCAAGCTGGATACCGGACATCCGGGCGACGACAAGATCATGAAGGCCGGTGGCAGGTACACGATCAGTTTCGCGGTTCACGATGACAATGTGACGACGCGATTCCATCACGTGTCTTTTCCGATGACTCTCGGAATCGGAGCTGACGCCGACATCAAGGCAGTGACCTTGAAATGATGTGCACGATGCCGGGGCTCCGGCGTCGCAACAGAGCGAACGAGCTTGGTTTCAGCAAGCGGCGGGGGAAGTCATGGAAGGATCAACGGCAGAAGGCCCGCGCAAGGGATTTCTTGCTCGCATCTGGACTGCCATGTGGAGCCCGAGCGCGAGATTTGCCATCGCCACGATATTCATGGCCGGCGGCATTGCCGGCATCGTCCTGTGGGGAGGATTCAACTGGGCGATGGAAGCAACCAACTCCGAGGGCTTCTGCGTCTCGTGCCATGAAATGCGCGACACCGTCTACAAGGAGCTCAAGGAAACCGTCCACTTCAACAACCGGAGCGGCGTCCGCGCCACGTGCTCGGACTGCCACGTTCCCAAGCAGTGGCACTACAAGGTGGTGCGAAAGATGCAGGCGACCAACGAGTTGTTCCACAAGCTTGTCGGTACCATCGACACGCCGGAAAAATTCGAGGCGGAGAGGCTCGCGCTTGCAAAGCATGTCTGGGTCGCCATGAAAGCCACCGACTCCCGCGAGTGCCGGAACTGCCATCTGAACGAATCGATGGATCGCACGACCCAGAACCGGCTGGCGCAGCGAATGCATCGCCTCGCCGTCGAGCGGGGCCAGACCTGCATCGAGTGCCACCAGGGCATCGCGCACAAGCTGCC
>CAZXNN010000346.1:0-3953 GCA_964641915.1 uncultured Nitrospira sp.
GAAGCACCTAGACGACGCCACGATTGCGCGCTTTCAGCGTGAGCTTGGCGCGATGGGCTACAAGTTCCAGTTCATCACGCTGGCAGGCTTCCACAGCCTGAATCACTCGATGTTTCATCTTGCCTACGGATACGCACGCAATCACATGACCGCGTTCGTCGAACTTCAGGAGTCCGAGTTCGCCGCAGCGAACAAAGGATTTACTGCGGTCAAGCACCAGCGAGAAGTGGGTACGGGCTACTTTGACGTGGTTTCAACGACCGTCGAGAGCCGCAGCTCGACCACCGCGCTCAAGGGATCCACCGAAGATGAGCAGTTCTTCGATGGGCACATCGCCACCCGCGAGGTCGGAAGCCCGCAAATGCCGCGCCAAGCGAGGCGAGGCAGCATGTAGTAGCTGCCGCACCGCAATCGACTCCGCGCGAGGACTGCCTGGGCGGTCAGCGCCTGGGTCGAACGCAACGAAGGCTCGGACGCCGACTTGACCACTCGATGAGTCGATGGGCACCCGCGCGGCTGAGCCGGGGGCCTGGCTGCATTCTCGCTACACGTCAGGTTCTGGGCTGACGGACATCTGCGAGGAGGGAGCGCGCTGGATCTTGTAGCCTACGCCGCGGATGCTCTGGATGAGCGACGGATTCCCTGGGGTGTCGATCTTCTTTCGCAGGTGCGCGACGTGGACATCGACCAGATTCGATGCCGGATCGAAATCCTGACCCCAGAGTTCCCGAAGAATCGTAGCGCGCGAAACGACCGATTCCGAATGGCGCATCAGCAGCTCAAGCAGCGCGAACTGTCGCAGCGAGAGCGACAGCTCTGCCCCCGCGCGGGTCGCACGGCGGACGGACGGATTGAGGATGAGCGCCCCTGCGCGGAGGATCCCCGGAGAGGTCTGGCCTCGGCGTAGGATGGCATCCAGGCGGGCCAGCAGCTCCGCAAACGCGAAGGGCTTCACCAGAAAGTCATCGGCACCGAGCTTCAATCCCTGAACACGGTCAGAGACCGCACTGCGCCCGGAGACTATCAGGATCGGCGTCCCAATCCCACGCTGCCGGACCTGCTTTACGATGTGAAAGCCATCGAATCCCGGCAGCAACAAGTCCAAGATGCACACCGTGTAGTGGCCGCTGAGGAGTTCTCGCAAACCTGCTCGTCCATCCCTCTGCATTTCGACGCGATACCGCTCGGGGTCAAGCGCTCGGGTCAACGTCCTGGCCAGGCACAGGTCATCTTCGATTAACAGCAGTCGTATCACGCAGCCTCGGTAGAATGCAGGGTCTTGAGCAAGGATGATGGTTTCACAAAGAGTGATGGAAGCGGTCCGCTGATGGAACGTTTGCTTGACGCAGGGACCCGCCCTCAAAGTGTGATCCACGTATTACGTGAAGCCTTGGATTTTTTGACCTGACGAGCATCTGTGACGAAGTCCATACACCACGTTAGTTCGCAGCGCGTAGGAGCCGGAGGCTCTACGCAGAGCTGGTTCGCACGTTGTTGGCACCCGACTTTCCGTCGCAGGTTCAGCCCTCGCATCGCAAAAGAACGCGCAAGCGCCTATCGCCGTATCGAGGCCGCGACAGAGCCAGATCCCGCAGCATGGTCTTGTCCTGCGTCAGGTCTGCGACCCCTTGCTTCTGCTTCCGATTCTCTTCCGCGAGCTGTTTGAGCCGCCGCAGCTCCGCGAGGCACAAGGCCCGCGAGCTTCCGTTTCCAGGTGTAGAACGTCTGCTCGCGGATTCCTCTCTGGCGACACCGCTTCGCAACCGGAGTACCGGGCTCAGCAAGTCGAATCGTCTGGACGATCTGCGCCTTGCGTGAACGTGGACTTTCTCACGGCAGCTTTCTTTTTCGCGGAAGCCCAGAACCATCCGCTCCTTTTCGTTTCCCCGGTGTTCAGTGTGGCGATCAGCGTCCCGATGCGTCGGTGTGTGCGCCACGCCGCAAGACACCTCAAATCGTCATGTGTGGACAGTAATCAGGAACACGGATATTTTCGTGCCTCTGTCAAAATCAGATGGGGTATTTTCGGGCCGTCTATTACAGACCAGCGACGGGACTGCCGGAATTTGGGTGACAGATTTGAAACCGGACAACGTCTCTCCCGTCGAGAACATCGCGAAAACTTCCCGGCTCCCGAGAGAGCAATGCGCGGAAGTCGGAAGCCGTCAGAACGGCAGGGAAGCTCTACACCGCACAAGCGTAGCCAAGCCAACAAACCAGCCGCCCCCCAAAAGATCACCATCGACAAGCGATCGAGCCGCA
This sequence comes from uncultured Nitrospira sp., assembly GCA_964641915.1. GTDB lineage: Bacteria > Nitrospirota > Nitrospiria > Nitrospirales > Nitrospiraceae > Nitrospira_D. The sequence continues at coordinate 2,263 of CAZXNN010000346.1, forward strand.
TCTATTGGCCCCAAGTCGGGCCGCTGGACTGGCTGCATACGTGGTTGCGGACTTTCATAGAGAACCAGCCGAAGAAACATGCACCGGGATCGGCTCGGGAAACGTGGAGCGATCCAGCCCGCAACCGAATCGGACTGTCTGTATCAAACTGTATGCGCCATCGGAAAACCGGCGGAAACTTCCCTGCCACTGACAGACCAAATCCCGGAAATCGTGCGCGAGCCGAAACCCGCGAAACCTCTGAGTGGCGCAAGCGCAGTCCATCCAACAAACCGCTGACATCGAACCATCACGTTAGTGTTCGCCAAGGCCACATCCTGCGTAGCCCTTGCTGCAATGGTGGCGCGTTGGGTCCGCAGCTTCGCAAGCACGGGCATCGCAACGGTTGGCGAGAATCGACCGTTTTTCGCCGGTCCCTTTTGACATCCTCGGTTTCGTCTGGACCTGTGGACGATCCGCAGCCACCTTTTCCGCCAAGCAATCGGATCGCCCAGCCCTAAAACTTGCATCGTGATCCCCCCAAATAGGCTGAGTCTGGGGCAACCCCCAAGGTCAAGCTTCACCAAAAAGCGCCGGTAAGACGAAGCCTTGCGACACGCCGTCGCCCTTGTCTTCGCCTTGTCTTCGCCTTGTCTTCGCCTTGTCTTCGCCTTGTCTTCGCCTTGCCGTCGCCTTGTCCTCTCCTTTCGTTCTCCTTTCGTTCTCCTTTCGTTCTCCTTTGCCTCTCCTTTGCTTCTCCTTTCATTCCCCTTTCATTCCACCGATCCCACGGCCTCAGAAAACGGAATTCCCGTCGGTGTCCGCGATTCGGAACCAAGCCCTGTCAGTGGAATAGCCTGGAGAAGACAAGGAGAGGCAAAGGAGAGGCAAAGGAGAGGCAAAGGAGAGGCAAAGGAGAGGCAAAGGAGAACGAAAGGAGAGGGTATTTGAGAATAGGACCAGTCTAATCCTGGGTATCCGATCATAGCCGACTCTCCCGTGCTGAAGCAGATCGCGCACTGCGACAACAGGGGCAAGAGCAGGCGGCGACTAGTACGACTTGGTTACTTCAAAAACGGAGCGCGGCTACCGACGGCGAATCCAGCAAATGAAATTTGCGCACTGCTCCGCCAGCCCCTCCCTCGTCAAGGCTGCGCCTAGCAAATCCCAAGAAAAACGCAAGCGCCATTTTGTTACAACAAGGGACGAAGGGTACGGTTTGGGTTCAGACAGAACGGCTGTAGGTTGTTCAGGATGTTGAGTGAGGACGTGCGGGGGAGTGAGGTTGAAAGGCAGCAGACGGTGGCGCAGTCGCCAGGTTTACCGTCCTCCCCGTAGCAGGCGCATGATCTCGGTAAACTGTCGGGCTCGGACTAACAGAGGCAACCTGCCGGAACTATTCCTGATCGGATGTATCTTCTCCTGGTACGTTCGTGAAGATAAACTCTATAGCGATAAGGTCATCAGGCTCATAGCGGCTCCGAAGATAATCCCATACCATGGCCTGCCTTTTCGCTACATTCATATTTTTAAAGCTATCGCTTATCACGGTGATAACTATTTCTTTCCCTCCACCTTGAACGTCCACTTGCGGACTATTAACAGGTAGTTCCTTCAGCGCCTTCTCAAGGCTGTTTGTGTCTAGCATCGCCATCACCTTTATTAGCAAGCCGCCAGTAAATCTTTACAGAAGTTCTGGACAGCATCATACC
>CAZXNN010000347.1:0-3950 GCA_964641915.1 uncultured Nitrospira sp.
TTCGTATAGAGCTGCAACAGGAAGCCGTGGTTCACCGCGGCCTCGTAGATGTCGAAGAAGTCCGGTCGCATGAAAATATCGCCGCCGGTCAGGTTCAGCCAGATGATACCGATGTCGCGCATCTCACCGAGGAGCCGCTGAATCTCGGTCAGCGTGAGCTCGCGCGGGAAGTAGGCGCTGTCGTTATACGGATCGGTATAGCAATGCCGGCAGCGGAGGTTGCAGCGATAGGTGAGTTCGAGTTGGGCTTTGATGACCCGGTGATGAGTAGCAGCCTGGTCGTGGACGTGCTGACTAAACGTGCCGTAGGAGATCATGTCCAGTGGGCGGGTGTCAGACATGATGCGATTCCGGTTGAATGAGCGTCGCCGGGGCCGGTGTTTTCCATTCGCAGGAAAACACCGGCAGTCCCTCATAGAACCCTTCATGGAAAGAGCCTTGGCGCAAGTCGTAGGATTGCCGCCGGTTGCCCGAGCAGAGCTGCAAGCCGCCATAGGCATCGATGTGAAAGCGCTGCATGCCACTGTTGCAGGGCGGGAGATCGGTCCTGGATTTCCGGCAGGCTTCGCTCCAGAGGTCCGGGTCCTGCCTGTTCAGTGTCTCCAACTCCTGCGGGGAGAGGGCATAGCGAAACGGTCCGGCTCCGCCGTCGAGTTCGGGGCGCAGGTCCTCACCTAGTCGAAAGGATATCGGTCCCAACGAGGCTGCCCACGATTTGATGCCGAGCACTTCATCACGGTTGATGGTCATTGCGGTGGTCTTGACGACAAGCGGAATATGTCGGGCTGCCAGGAGGCGAATCGCGTCCAGGCAACGCGCATGGGAGCCGACTCCTTGCGTCACGCGCTCGAAGGTTTCGGTCGTTGTGCCATGGAGACTGATTTCAATGCGATGCGGCGGGAGAGCCGCGAAGCGATCGGCGATGGATTCAGTGATGAGCGTGCCGTTGGTAAAGAGGGTCACGAGGAGTCCGCGCGAGGCGGCATAGTCGTAGATCTGAAAGAAGTCCGGCCGCGCGAGCGGCTCGCCGCCGGTCAGGCAGAGCTCAAGAAGCCCGGCCTCAAGCATCTGATCCATGATGCGGAAGACCTCGGATGAAGAGAGTTCGCGGCGAACGAATTCCGGTGTATTCCGGCAATCCGTGTAACACATGACGCATCGGAGATTGCAGCGGCAGGTGATCTCCCACTGGCAGGCGAGGGGGTAACGTTCCGGCAGATGGCTGAGTTTAACCTGTGGGACCATGGGCGACCGCCACCTCTTGGATTGCCTGGATCGAGAGAAGGTCTGCCAGCAGGGTGTCGAAGTCCTGATGCAATTGGTCCGGAGTGACGTCGTATTCTTCGATGAACGCGGCACAGATGTCCTGCACCGCGCAAGCGCCGTCGAGGCGCTGCCAGAGAGCCGCGCCGGTTTCATTTAAGACGTAAATGCTGTTGGAGTCTTTGAGCGAGCGCCGCACGGGGACGAGGATACATTCTCCGGCCACGTCGCGCTGGACATAATCCGGATGCTTTGCATAGACGGCCGTAAGATTCATGGCCGGGAGGATAGCAAATCCTCCTGGGGGCTTCCAGCGGTATTTCTGGCAAAAGGGCTTGGGAGGCGGGTACGAGCTTGATCAGGATAGGACTGCGTAGCCATCGGGCCAATGCAGTTCAATCAGAGTCGCGCCGGCTTCCGCGACCTCCGCACGCAGTTCTTCCTCATCGCGAAACACGTGCATGAAGTGGCCGTTCGTGCAGGTATCGCCGTCTTGATAGGCCTGGTTGGTCCCCGGCCAGGAGAGGATGGCGCCGGTGCATCGCCGAATCATGCGCGTGAGAGCCGTGTCCGGTTCTCTGGCGATCACGAAGTTCAGGACCAGTTTCCCGCCAGGCCTGAGGCATTGTTTGAGCCTTCGCAGCCACTCCCGTCGTCGTATTTGCCCCGGGACGGCGCTGTACATGACCCCGGAGAGGAGGATATATGCGACGGAAGCGGCTTGAACCGGGAGGGTAAGGAAGTCCGCCTGTATGAATGTGACGGGGAGGTGTACTGACGCGGCGCGTCGGGCGCCGATGACCAAACCGCCACGGGCGATATCCAGCCCGATCACGCGATAGCCCCGTTGCGCCAGCGCAAGGGACTCACGTCCGAGCCCGGCACCGAGAATGAGGATGGTATCGGGACGCGACAGATGTTGCGCCAGCACCCGTTCCTCCCAGGCCTCCAGCGACCAGGAATAGGCGGTGAGGGGAATAGGGTTGCCCGCTTGCTCATAGCTCCTGTCGTAGTAGCGGTGCATGAGGGTTCCGAGCCGGTTGGGCGGCAGGAGCGCCGGCAGGATGCCATAGAGAAACATAAGAACCTGGGCCAGCCATCCGACCAGGGCTCCCACAAGCTTCGCGCATCCTGTGACGAGAATGGCTAGGAGACGCATGCTATCTTCCTGATGGCTGCAGAAACGGCAGGAGATGCATGGCCGCATCGGCCGCGCCGGTAGAGGCAGGCGGCGGGGAGGCCGGCTTCGGCAATGCCAGCGCCTGTTGAATGGCCGGTTCCCAGCGGGCTTCCAGGAAGTCTGCACGGGAGAGCTCCACGCCGCGACCATATCGATGCAGATAGGTGACGAGGGAGTCTTCGTCGGCAAAGTTGTAACGGCGGACGTAGACAATGGGAGTCCGGACCTCAACGGCTTCAATCGTGGTTCCATAGCCCGGTTTGGTCATGATGACATCGACGGAGGACAGGATGGTGCTAAACCGCTCTGAGAGTGCGGCGAGGGAATGGACGCGACGGTGTTGTGGGGGAACAGGGCCGTCGATTAAGAATTGAATACCCGGCATCGATTCCATGCGATCAAACGGGAGCGCTTCGAACCGGATCCCGCCAAAGGCCACGAGTACGAGTGCATCCTCATTCGGGATAGTCAACTGTGCACGCAGATGAGCTCGTGCGGGAGGCAGCGGATGGGCAATCGGTCCGATGTCGATGGCGCGGTGAAAAGCCGGCATCGGCAGTCCCGGGGTAAGGCGCAGCAAGAGATTGGCTTGTCCATACGCGCGGCGGATGTCCTCAAGAAGGGCCGCGTGCCAAGGCTGCGCCGGATTGACATGGTCTCGGAGGATCTCATCCCAGCTCAGACTGGCAATCGCCACTGTCGGCACGCCGGCGGCGGCGCCGGCCGCCATGGCCAGGTAGGGCGTATTGCCGATGACGAGATCCGGGCGAGCTTCGCGGATGGCGAGGGTTTCTTCTTTGAGGCGGGCTTCCCAGTTGGCGTGAAAGGTCCGATGGGCCTGCCAGGTTGCCTCCCAGTCCATCGTGAGGGGACCATGCTGCAGACAGCCGATATCCATCTGGGCCGGGCGCAGTTCCCATGGCAGGGTCATGCGCGATTCGAAAAAATGCCGGGGGACGTTCGTGCGGAGAATGATACGGAGCGCGGGAATCCGCCGGCCCAGTTCGTTGAGCACGGGGACGACCTGGGCGGCGTGTCCGTAGCCGTGGGCGGAAATGGCGGACCAGATCAGTGGCACAGAAGGGTGGCTCGCGAATCGTTAACTGTTGGAGTAATCGGACTCGAGCGGCGCGATGTTGTATTCCAATTCCAAATCGAACTCGTCCACGAGTTCGTTGAAGGCGCTTGCGCCCATATCGGAGCGCACTTCATTCATCACCAGATCGATCATGGGGGCCGCGCGCGGTCCGAATTGTGCGATGGCCGATTCGATGCGCTGTCTCGCTGTATCCAACGTCATGGGAGGTCTCCGTGGTTAGCGTAGCCCTTGGAGGATCATCTGCATTTCAGGAACGAGGTCGCGCCCGCCATTAGCCCGGCCGGAGGCCGAGGCGTCGATTCCGGCTTGGAGCACGGGCTTGGCTTCTTCCGGCCGTCCCACGCCGATCAGGGCACGCCCGAGGGCGAGGTGGGACGCGACATGCACCGGATCCAGTTGCACGGCGAC
>CAZXNN010000348.1:0-3924 GCA_964641915.1 uncultured Nitrospira sp.
GTTTGCTTGGTAATCCAAGGATGGTCGAGCGGATGATTGCGCGCGAGGAGCCACCAGATAAGGGCGAGGGCGAGGCCGAGGACGGCGGACAGATAGAAGGCGGTCTGCCAGCCGAAGTTCACCATGATCCAGGCGGTGACGGGCGGTGTGATCGCGGCGCCGACGCCGATGCCCCCGATCGCGATGCCGATGCCGAGGCCGCGCTCCCCCGCCGGAAGCCAGTCGGTGACGACCCGATTGAAATTCGGCAGAGCCACCGCTTCGCCGACACCCAATAGAAAGCGTGCGAGCGCGAGCGCTCCCATGATGCCCAGCCATCCGGCCAGCGGCGAGGCCGGAGCCATGGCGGTCCAGGCTGTGAAGACCGACCACCAGAGCAGTGCCAGCGTCAGGATGATCCGCGCGCCCCAGCGGTCGCCGAGCCAGCCGCCGGGAATTTGGAACAGGGCATAGCCGATGACAAACGCGGAAAAGACGAAGCCCATCTGCTGATCGGTCAATCCCAGCGCCGGCATCATGTGCCGGGCCGTCACGGAGATGTTGACGCGGTCGATATAGGTGACGACGCTGATAGCAAAGAGCAGTCCGAGAATCACCCAGCGGATGCGCGTGAGAGGAGGAGAATTGTGATCAGAAGAATCGTGTGAGTGCAACGGTCATGTCGATCCAGTGGAGAGCGGCATTATAGCGAGTCGAGGACCGGGGCTCTAGCGCAAATTCCCTGTAGATCGGGTTGGCGTCGGGTTGTGAACTGGCAGAAAACTCCTTGTCTCCCGCAGGGTTGGTGGATTTAACTAGAGGCTTCCGGTAAGATCCGAGTGGCAATTGTACGTATGGTGCTGAGGGGGAAGCGTGTCGCGTTTTCGGGTGTTTTTGGTCATTGTGCTGGCCCTCGCGGTGGGTGTCGGTACCTTCCTGCTCTTTTCTAATACCCTCATCGGCGAAGACTACCTGAAAGAGTTTGTCCTGCAGCAGCTTGAGGAGAGCCTCGGGCGTAAGATTGCGGTGCATCGCGCCAAGTTTGTCATCTTCCCGCGCATCCGCGTTGAACTCACCCAGGTTGCGATTCACGATCCCAATTCCGATGAAGTCGTGTTTTCGGCCAAGCGGATCGATCTTGTGCTTCGACTGCTTCCCTTGCTGCGGAAGCAGGTGGTGGGGAAGCGGCTCCTGGTTGAAGATCCGGTCCTCACGATTCGCCGGAATGAAGCCGGCCACTGGAATATTCTGGATAACACCAATCAGGCGGCGACGGATCAGCGCACGCTGGAGATGATGACGCGCGTCTTCATGATTCGCCAGGCCACGGTGGTGAACGGGAGCATCACGGTTATCGATGAGGGCAGGCCCGGCGGGACCAGAACGCTGAAGCTGGAGCGGGTCGAAGGCGGGATGATGATTCGCCCGGAGCGCGCGATGGCCGACGTGCATGTGTCGGTGGCGCAGGCCGGCCAGGATGGTCTGTCGGCCGTATCTCTTGTGGGGCAGATCAAGCGAGGCGAACGGTCTGTTGCGTTGACCGTTGACGAGCCTGCGGCATCGGCAGAGCCGCCGCCTGTGTCGACCTCCACGTCGGTATTTCAGTTCGAGGGGCAGGTGGATGCCGCGAATGTTGTGTTGCGAGACATGGCGGATTTCTTCGGCCCTCGGCCGGTCCCCGAACAATTGGACGGGATGGTCGATTTGCAAGGTCAGGTGCGGATCATGCCGGGGCTTGCCGGATACGATGCGGTGTTGTCGAGCATGACGGCGCGCCTGAATCGGCTGACCTTGACCGGCAAGGCCAATCTCGCCGGCTTGCTCACCGCGCAGCCGACCTTTGCCGTGACGTTTAATTCGTCGCTGGTCACGCTGAAGGAATTGCTCAACACCATTCCGGCTCAATGGATACATCCCCAGCTCCCGGCGGTGTTGGCCGAGCGGCAGATCGATGGAAAAGTTCAGGTGGTGAATGCCTCGCTCACCGGATCGGCGACCTCGGGACCGCAATTGTCGGTGACGGGGGAATTTCGTGTTCAAGAGGGACAGGCCTTATTGGGAGAGGATCACGTGCCTACCAAAGACCTGGCCGGTGTCATCGTCGTGGAGACTGGCCGGGTGCGGGCCGCGAATTTCACCGGTAGATATGGCGCCATTCAGATCACTGAGGGGAAGGCGACGGTGTCGTTTCTCGAAGCTGGACCGTGGCTGGAATTGGAGATCACCGGCAGCATGGCGGCCACCGATTTGGTGCAGCTGCTTGCCAAGACCGTCAAGGCTGAGGGGTTCGTGCATCTGCTGGCCGGTCTTCGTGATGTCGAAGGAACGGCGCTGCCGACGTTTCGGTTGGTGGGGCCGCTGAACGAACCCGGGGGCGTTACCTTTGCCGGCGGAGAGGTCGCGGCCCGATACATCAGTCTCACGCATCCGTCTTTGCCGGAACGTCTGACGGCGCTTCAGGGGAAGTTTGTGTTGGCCGATGGCGGAACGCGATTTGAGCAGGTGACGGGGCATCTGGGCGATACGATTCTTCAGGTCCAGGGCGGCCTGTCAGGCGGGCCGGCGAGCGTGTTTCAAGAGTTCGTCGTCCGTGCGAACGGCGATGCCGGCCATATCATGCGATTTGTTCCCGCTAAGGTGATTCCGGTCGGGATGTTTGAAGGGCTGCTCAGTGCGGCCGTGCAGCTGAGCGGTGCCACGACGGCGCCGCATGTGCGCGGCAACGTGGTGTTGACGGAATCCAAGGTGGTGGTGCCGAACGCGATCGAGAAGCCGATCGGCGCTCCGGCAATCCTTGAGTTTGAGGGTAACCTGACGCGGGCGAACATCGCGACGGTCACACGCGTTGAGCTGGTCTTGCCCTCCGTGCGGATCCCCCTGAAGGGTGCAATTCAGATCGGAGACAAGTTTTCCATTGATGCGACACTGGCCACGGGAGAATTGTCCTTGTCCGGTCTGCCTGAGTGGATTGCAAAGGGCGGGTTCGAAGCCGGCAATGTCGAGGTCTCGCTCGATGTGAAGGGGAAAGACACGGATTGGAAAACCTGGAAAACGACGGGATGGATGGCGGTGACGAACGGCCTGGTGCTGGTCAAGGGTGCCGGGCATATCGACGATTTGTATGCCCGAGTGAAATTGGTGCGGAACGGAGCGGAGGTCAAGCGGCTGTCTTTCAAGGTGCAGGACAGTGATCTGGCCTTGGAGGCGACGGTGCGGAACTGGCCTTCCAAACCCGTGATCAACGGCAAGATCGAGTCGAATCAGCTGGACCTCGACCTGGTGATTCCGAAAGGCGAGCGTTCGCCGATGCGGGAGTTGTTGGAGACATTGGCCTCCTCCAGCCAGGTCACGATGACGGCCTCGGCTGCTCGGGCGCACTATCGGCATCTCAAGTTCGGCGGGTTGACGGCGCGGATCACGATTCAAGATGGGGTGCTGGATATCGATCGGATTGGCGGAGACTCGACCAATGGCCAAGTGGCCGGACGGGTGGTCGTGCAACTCCCTGCTAAAGCACCGGCCGAGACAGAGGTGTCCCTGCGGGCTACCGGAGTCGCGGTGGAGGATCTCTTGCGCCTGACGCATGCGGACATCCAGGGCGTCTCGGGCCAGGTGCGGCTGAACGGGACCATCCGCGGACATGGGCGTAATCCCCATGGGGTCTATCCCTCGCTGAATGGGAAAACCGAGGTGCTGTTGGAGAACGGGCGAATCTTGAAAGCCAAGGAGCGCGCGATTTGGAAGATCCTGAGCATTCTGAACCTCCCCGCCGTACTGCAGGGGAAAGTGGATCTGGAAAAAGAGGGCTTGCCCTATAACCGCATCTCCGCCACGGTCACGATTCAGAACGGATCGTTTCAGACGGAGAATCTGGTCGTCGACAGTCCGATCCTCAAGATTACGGCAGCGGGCAATTATGATCTGCCCACGGATCAGCTGGATATG
>CAZXNN010000349.1:0-3919 GCA_964641915.1 uncultured Nitrospira sp.
CGGAAGACTTTTGGATCGCACGACAGAAGGGATCGGTGTAGTTATGGCGGGAAGCGCAGGCCGGAAAACCGTCTCTGTTTCGCGGGGGCTCATGATGCTCTGTGAGACTTGTTACGATCAGGTCTATGCCGAGAAGCTGCCGGACGCGAGGAACTTTGTCGCAGACCACGAATCCCTGTTCGATACCATCTGCCTGGGCTGCACCGACATCAATCGTCCCTTGATCGACGATATGCTGGGGAGTTCAGAATAACCGTGAAGCGTTATTCATAAAGCGCCGACCCTAAGCCCGCCGAGAATCCCATCCCTTTCTAGGCACCACATTTTCGGATAATTCTGACGGCCTCGCCTCTGTTCCTGTTTTGTTCTCCATCGCATCGCGCATAGCTGATGCCGACATTGTCTCGGCCTATTCTCGATGTCGAAAGATTGTCCTTCTCTGAATGGAACCATTTGCAGGGAGTGCGACACAGGGACGCTTGACGGAATTCTCGCGTCGGCAGAACATGTGCCGGTGTCTGTTCATGTGTTATTTGGGAGAGGTTGGGAAAATCTGAAGACTTGCCGGCACAGATAAAGACGAGGGGTAGAGGCCTGGTGGGTGTCAGGATTTGAGCATGCTGAAGGAGCCGATTCAGATACGCCCTGGGGTGGAAGGAAGGCTCATCGTGTGTGTCCCGTATTCCCCGGATCATGTGGCGAAGATCAAGACGGTCGATGGCAGACGGTGACATCAACACGAACAGCATTGGACTGTGCCTCACACGAGTGAGGCCATCGCTCATCTGATGAGGCTTTTCGGCGAGGGCACGACCGAAGTCGATCCTTCGCTGGATGTTCTGCATGCTACGCGACAGGAGCAGCGAGTTCCTGACGCAGATTCGGCTATGCTCGAACGACTAGGCGCCGCGTTGCGTGCGCGGCATTATGCGTGCCGACCGAGCAGGCGTATGATCATTGGATCAGACGGTTTACCCGCTTTCATCAGGGCCGTCGGCCTGCCGCGATGGCCGAACCGGAGATCAATCGATTTCTCACGTATCTGGCCGTGAGAGAGAAGGTCAGTGCCTCGACACAAAACCAAGCGTTTGCGGCAAGTCCTGTTTCTCTACCGCCATGTGATAGGTCGGGACATCGGCGACCTTGGCGAGGTGATCCGTGCCTGAAGGCCCGAGCGGTTGCTCGTGGTCATGACCCGTGAGGAAGTCAAAGCCGTCTTGGTGAATCTTACCGGTGACAAGTGGTTGATGGCCTCGATCATGTATGGCGCAGGTCTCCGTTTGATGGAATGCCTGCGCCTGCGGGTGCAGGACATCGATTTCTCCCAGAAAGAGATTCTGGTTCGCGACGGCAAGGGTGCGAAAGGCCGGACCACCATGCTGCCCGACTCGCTCAAGGTGCCGCTCCAGGACCACCTCAAGGGGGGCAAGGCCGTTCACCAACGGGATCTCGCCGATGGGTGGGGCCATGTGCAGCTTCCACACGCCCTCGACCGCAAGTACCCCAACGGGCCGAACGACTGGCGCTGGCAATGGGTCTTTCCCCAGGTCCGCCGGTGGATCAACGGTAAGACCAAGGAAGAAGGACGTCATCACATCGACGAATCACTGGTACAAAAAGCCGTCAGGGAGGCCGTGGCGAAGGCCGGGCTCACAAAACGAGCCACGTGCCATACGTTCCGCCATCCGTTTGCCACGCACTTGCTCGAAAGCGGCTCTGACATTCGGACCGTTCAGGAGTTGTTGGGACATCGCGATGTCAAAACGACGATGATCTATACACATGTCCTTCATCGAGGGCCGTCGGGTGTCCGCAGTCCGTTGGATGGGATGTGAACCCAATGCGGGAAGAATGTTATGCGGATCCGTATAAGATCCCGTGATCGATGGGCCCGTAGCCGCAACTCATTGAACGAGTGTTGATTATGGCGTATTGTTCGCGAATGGTCGCCGCATGTTATACGGACAGGAACCGGTCGATCCGGTTCTTATGCGGATCGGCCTAAACATAGTTAGGCGATAACGAGGAGCTTATGCGTACATTGGTGATCGTTTCCTTCACGTTGGCCCTCGCATCCTGTGCCAACCCAATTAACCAGCACACGGCTGCAAAATATCACGGCTGGGGGCAGGAAGCCGAACAGACCGGGAACTACGCACTTGCCGAGCGCAATTATGAACGCGCGTTGGCAAACGCCCGTCTCGGTCATTCCCCTGACGCCGGGTTATCAATGGCCATGTACAACCTTGGACGCGTGAAAGGTTATCTCTGCAAATACGATCAGGCCGAGCAGCTTCTCACCGAGGCGCTGAAATTAGAAGAAAAGGTAACCGGACCAGACAGCGGCGTTACCACTATGCGACTTTTCGAATTGGCTCGCCTACAGTTTGATAGAGAACAATACGCAGCATCGCTCCCGTACTTTGTCCGAGCCGTCCCTGCCGTGAAAAAGCTCGGCGTTGAATCGAGCGACCCAATAGCGCTGGCAGATGTTCTTGACCAATACTCAATTGCCTTGGGGAAAATGGGCCAGTCTATGGAAAGTGCCGAACACAAGCGCGAGGCTGATGCCCTTCGCACGAAGAGTCCCGGCAAGGCAGCCCGCTTCAAGCCGATAAGCTACAACCAGCCTTGTCATACGGTGTCGCCTAACAGCTCAATGCAGCCGACCGGCCAGAAGCAGCCGGCGGCTGATTGAGAACGTTAGACCAATTGAAACGACAAAGAGAAAGGAGTCACGATGAAAGCAGAATTCACGGCAATCATTGAACCCGCGCCGGAGGGGGGCTACTGGGCCATTTGCCCGGAGATTCCCGGAGCCAACGGACAAGGTGAGACGATAGAAGCCGCCAAAGAAAATTTGCGGCAAGCCATTGAACTGATTCTGGAGGACCGCAGGGCGGATGTACTTCGCGGATTGCCGGAAGACGCCATTCATGAGAAAGTGCAACTTGGATGAAGCGCCGGGATTTGGAACGGAAGTTGAGAATGGCAGGGTGCTACCTGAAGCGGGAAGGCTCTTCCCATTCACTGTGGATCAATTCTAAAACCGGGGTCATCGAAGCGGTACCAAGGCACACGGAAATCAAGGAACCTTTGGCGAAGAAAATCCTGAAGAATCTAAATGCAGAATAAATGGTCCAACAACCGGTTGCAGCGGACGCGTGTTGCATGCCGCCACTGAACCGGAGCGTTACGCTGCAAGTGTGGTACTGCTTTTGATGGCAGGAACGACCAGTCGTGCTTTCGTCACGTCGCTCAAAAACAGTGCAGTTCGAGAATCGACTGAGGCGTGCTGATCAATGATACGTTAGAAAGTTCAGAATAGCGGACCTGCTAGAGGCACTGCTTCATTGATCTATTTGCATTCTTTCCCGTTGAAGAACATGCAGGTGGATTCGCCTGATTTCACCTTCCAGGTTTTGATCACGGGCATCTCTCCTTCGCCGCGCATTTCCACGACGAAATCGACCAGGCCGGAAACCGGCAGCTTCTCCATATGGGGCCGCGCGACCTCCGGGACGTCGATATAGAATACCCCGCCAAGTTTGGAAATCAGGACACGGTGGTTTTCAGTATCGACATTAATGACGGGGCTGTAGTAGCTCTTGTCTTCAGCCAGACTCTGCCCGGTCACGATGATGAGGAGGGCGGCTACGAGAAGTATCGTACGGATGAATGCCATGACGATTGCTCCTTCTAATGAAGTCAATGATGGCGGCATTATCGCATTGAAAATGGAAGAAGGGAAATATGAAATTCAGGTGAGGATTGAGTGTGTCAGGGAACTACTGAGTGGCGATCTGAGCGGGGAAGACTACGCCGCCTTTGATGCAGTAGGCGCGGATGTCGGGCGTCTGGTGCATCAAAGAGATGAGAAGATAGGCGGGGACGGGGAGATTGATCTTGCCCCAATAAT
>CAZXNN010000350.1:0-3912 GCA_964641915.1 uncultured Nitrospira sp.
ACGGTCGTCAACTCGGCCATGCCGGACGGGTCTTTGTCTTTGAACGGCATGAAACCGGCTGAGGCGATTCCGGCGATCACAGCCTGGCTGGAACAGCAGGGCAGGGGAAAGAAGGCGGTCAACTACAAGTTACGCGACTGGCTCTTTGCCCGGCAGCGCTATTGGGGAGAGCCGTTCCCGATTGTGTGGGTGGATGGGGTGTCACACCCGTTGCCAGAGGAACAGCTTCCGTTGATCTTGCCGGAGACCCACAACTTTAAGCCATCCGGCTCGGGCGAAAGTCCGCTGGCGAATCTGGAAGAGTGGCTGGTGACGGCGGATCCGGCGACGGGAAACCCGGCCAGGCGCGAAACGAACACCATGCCGCAGTGGGCCGGTTCTTGCTGGTACTATCTTCGTTTCGCCGATCCCAAGAATGCGACACAGCTGGTGGATCAGGCGATGGAGCGGTATTGGCTGCCGGTCGATCTGTATGTCGGAGGCAGCGAACATGCCGTGCTGCATCTGCTCTATTCACGCTTCTGGCACAAGGTACTGTTCGATATAGGGGTGGTGAGCACACCGGAACCGTTTAAGAAGCTGGTGCATCAAGGTATCGTACTGGGCGAGGACAATCAGAAGATGTCCAAGTCGCGCGGGAATGTGGTGAATCCCGACGATATGATGGACCAGTTCGGCGCCGATGCGGTGCGGCTCTATGAAATGTTTATGGGGCCGCTGGAGGCGATGAAGCCTTGGAGTACGCGCGGGGTTGAAGGGGTGACTCGTTTTCTAGAGCGGGCGTGGCGGTTGATGGTGACGGAAGAGGGTGGGCTGTCTGCGTCTGTGGTGTCGGCATCGCCCAGTCTTGATCAACAACGGCTGTTGCATCAGACCATCCGGAAGGTCTCGGAGGATATCGACGAACTCCGTTTCAACACCGCCATTGCTCAAATGATGGTGTTCACCAATGAAATGACCAAGGTCGAACGGCGCCCGCGAGCCCTGCTCGAGCCATTTGTTTTGCTGCTCTCGCCCTTTGCGCCCCATGTGGCGGAGGAACTGTGGACTATTCTCGGTCATACGCCGAGCGTGTCTCAGCAACCCTGGCCGCAGTTTGACCCGGCATTGACGGTCAGCGACCGGCTGACGATTCCGGTTCAGGTGAACGGCAAGCTTCGCGGCAAGATCGAGGTGGCGGCGGATACCGCGCGAGACGTGGTGGAGCGAGCCGCTCGTGAGATTGTAGCGGAGTGGCTGCAGGGCGGCGAGCCGAAGAAAGTGATCTACGTAGAGAAGAAACTCGTGAATTTCGTCATATGACGCAAGCCCGAAACATAACGCGGTGGGGCTCCCCGCTGGCGTCGGCGGCCTGTCTCCTGCTATTGGCAGGGTGCGGGTATCAGTTCCGTGTGGAGGGAGCCGGGCCGACAATCGGTGGAACGCGGGCTCAGGCATCGGATCAGCCGACCCCGCGATTGGTCATTCGCACGCTGGAAAATAAGAGTTTCGAACCGAATCTGGAGACCCGCTACACGAACTATCTACGACGGGAATTTTCCTCGGGGAGCGGTGCGCAGGTCGTTCCGGATTCCGAGGCGGCGGATCTTGTATTGACGGGGCAAATCCTGTCAGTGGAGGTGCCGACCTTAAGCTTCAGTCTGACGCCGACTCCTGGGGGTCAGACGGGGTCGGCCACGACGTTGGAGAGCCGGGCAGACGTGACGATCGTGGTGAAAATCGAAGAAACGCGGACGAAGAAGCTGGTCTGGACGCAGGTCGCCAAGGGCTCATCAGAGTTCTATATCACCCCCGATCTGCAATTTAACCGTGTCTTGCAAACCCGCGCATTGGAGCAGGCCGGCCGGTTCGCGGCAGAAGATCTTGCGTCTCGGTTTCTCCTGCACCTGGAGTCCGGCGGGGGGGCCAAGCCTTCGGGGGAGGCTTCCTCCACGGCGCCAGCCGCCAACTAGAGTATTTTCGAGGACGTTATGGGAACCGCACTCAGTTCATTGCAACTCCACGCCGCCTTGCGGCAGCAACCTCCTGCGTCCGTGTATCTCGTGGTGGGGGAGGAGGATCTCCTGCGCGATGAAGCCGTGGCCACACTCAAGGCCGCGTTGCTCGGAGAAGGCGGGGATTTTAATTTTGATGTGTTCTATGGCGATGAGGCAGCTGGGACCGACATCCTGACCTGTGCGTTGGAAGTGCCGGTGTTTGCCGAATGCCGAGTGGTCCTTGTGAAAGGGGCTGAAAAGCTCTCTGCTCGTGAGGCCGAAGTCCTGCTGCCGTACCTTGCTGCCCCGGTGCAGGCGACGACCGTGATTTTCGTCAGCACCAAGTTGGACGGGCGGCTGAAGTTTTCCCAGGCGCTCGCGCGGGCCGCTGTGACTGTCGACTGTTCACCGTTACGGGATATGCACTTAGGGCCGTGGATAAACCGGGATGCGCAACGGCTTGGATTGCGGTTGGACGAGAAGGCTGTGGAGGTGCTCAAGGAGACGTCCAGCGGATCGTTGTACGCCGTCCGGCGGGAACTCGAAAAGCTGGCCTCTTATATTACGACCGACCGCTTGGCGACCGCCGCCGATGTGTATCAGCTGCGTGGAGTTGAACCCGGTGCGTCGGTGTTTGATCTCACACTGGCGATTGCTGAGGGCCAACGTGGGCGGGTGCTGTCGATTCTTGCGAGGAATCTCGAAGCCGGCGAGGCGCCGCTGCGCATTCTGGGTTCCTTGGCCTGGCAGTATCGCCGGATTTGGAAGATGAAGGAGCTCCTTCGTGAAGGGGGCCGCGACGGTGAGGCCGCGCGGACTTTGCGTATGGATCCCGCACACGTTAAGACGTTCCTGGGCTGTCTGTCGGACGGGCATGTGCGGGACGCATTGCGATGGTTTTGGGAAGCCGACGGGCAGCTCAAGGGGGGCAGCAGCGGGCAGCCCAAAATGATTATGGAGCGAGTCCTGCTGCAGCTCTGTCAGTCGGTGCAGCGCGCACAGCCGGACACACCCCGCCGCCCGCCGGCCCCGACAGGGCGGGGAACGGCGCGAGTGGTTTCGAATGTCAGAACGATTACGAGCGGGAACCGGACAGGCCGTTGACGTGCTGGGTCAAGCGGGAGATACGGCGGGACGCGGTGTTGGGCTTCATGGCACCCTTGGTCACGGCTTTGCCGAGGGCCGAGGTGGCCGCACGCAAGGCAGTCTTAGCGTCATCCGCCTTCTTGTCGGCCACGGCCGACTGTACTTTCTTGACGAGTGTCTTGACCGCGCTCAACGTGGCTTTGTTGCGATCGCGGCGGCGTTCGGCCTGACGGGCACTGCGAAGGGTCGACTTGTGGATCACAGGCATTGTCTATTCCTCCCAAAAAAGAGCAAACTACATAACATAGGGGACAGTGAGCCGTCAACAATTGGCCGACCCTTTCAAAAGGAATCCTATGGCAAAGATCATTGCGCGTGACCGTTTGATATTCGCTCTCGACGTTCCGTCGGTCGTCGAAGCCGAGCGCCTGTTGGATCGACTCGAAGGGCATATCTCCTTCGTGAAGGTCGGACTGGAGCTCTACACCGCCGCCGGTCCGGAGATGATTAAGCGGGTGCTCGATCGAAAAATGCAGGTGTTTCTCGACCTGAAGTTCCTCGATATCGAAGAAACCGTTCGCCGGGCGACTGCCAAGGTCGCTGCTATGGGCGTCGACTTTCTCACGATCCATGCGAATCGCAAGGCCCTGGCCGCAGCGGTGCAGGGCCGTGAAGGGTCGGCCTTGAAATTGTTGGCGGTCACTGTCCTGACGAATTTCGACAGCCACGATCTCCGCGATATGGGGATTCAGCGAAGCGTGCAGGATCTAGTGACCGCGCGCGCGCTCCTGGCGTCAGAAGTCGGCTGCGACGGGGTTGTCGCGTCCGGAGAAGAGCCGGCTGCCATCCG
>CAZXNN010000351.1:0-3898 GCA_964641915.1 uncultured Nitrospira sp.
CGGGCGTAGTCTTCGACGGGAATCGAGACGACCGTCCCCTCCCCGGCCAACCCGGCAGCCGGCAGCGTCATCACCAGACTCAACAGAATCAGAAGTAGAAACATCCTAGCGCGCATAACTTCAGCATAACTTCCAGGCCAAAGACTGGTCAATTCTGGAAATACTGCGTGGACAACCTCCCTCGAACCGTAGATAATCGCCGAATGAATTTTTCTAGGACGACAACGTGTTCCAACGTGGCATGGATCGGACTTCTGGCCTGCTGCCTGCTGACCGCCGGGTGTAAGCCTGATGAGTCGCCCTTCAAGGCCGAGAACGAGGCCCTGAAAAAGCAGGTCACCAAACAGGAATCCCTGCTCTCGTCCTTGCAGGACGGCAACAAGGTAATGCAGCAACAGATCGACTTGCTGAACCAGGAACTCCGTGATGCGAAGAAATCCACGGAATCAGCCAAGGCCGAGCTGACTCAGCTGACCGATCAACTGAATGCGCAACTCGCCCAGGCGAAGCGCGCGAGCGCCGAGGCCGTCAAAACCGCTACGGCTCAGGCGGCTCAGCAACTGCGCATCGAGGAAAAGGGGGCGCAAGTCGAGACGTTCGCCCGCCCGCTGACCGCCGTCGCGAAGATCGTGGAAGAAGCCCTCGCCAAGAACGGCTACCCCGTCAAAGTCAGTTTCAAGAGCGATCAAAAAGCAGTCTATGTGACGGAGCGAAAAGTTTCGAACCCCGCCTCGCTGGAAGTCGCCGGATTTCGCAATCAATATCTCATCACCCTGCAGGCCCTGCCTGCCAACGCCACCAGACTCGGCGTCCGCGCCGAATTTGAAAAAGTGGCGCAAGGCGGCCGCATTCTGAGCGTGAGCCAGGAAGAGACGGCAGAAATCGAACGGCGCCTGATCGGTGAAATCCACAAGGCGCTGGAGGCGCAGAGCAAGACCTGATGGCCGTTCTACGTTGGTTCGCCCCGGCCCTTCTCCTGCTAGCCGTCTCGACACCGGCCTTGGGTGTTACCGTCGCGCCCAAGCCATCGCAAGAATTGGCGCGTCACCTCACCGCCATCGCGGCTCTGGCGCAGCCGGCTCCGATGGTCACCATTCCCGCAGGCACCTTCCTCCTCGGAAGCAAGCGCATCGACGACGATCCGTACGGCATAGGGACGCAGTTCGACGATACCGAACTCCCGCAGAATCGTGTCTGGCTCGATACCTTCGAGATGGATCGCGACGAAGTGAGCCTGGGAGAATATCTCGCGTTCCTGCAACAACGAAAAGTCCCGCCTTCCGACGAACTGCAGAAATTGATCTGGCACGTCATTACGATTCACTCCGTCACAGACGACACGCTGACACGCTGGCCGGCCCTGTATGTGACGTGGAAGGAAGCGCAGGATCTCTGTCAGTCCGCAGGCAAGCGGCTCCCCACTGAAGCCGAATGGGAGAAAGCCGCACGCGGAACGGAAGGCGCCCTCTTTCCTTGGGGCAATGCGATCCCCGATACAAAGCGGGCAATGTTCGGGCAGTATCATGTGCATGAGATTCCAATTCTCGCCCCGGTCGAGTCGCTGGACGAAGGACGCAGTCCCTACGGATTGCATCACATGGCCGGGAACGTCGCCGAATGGGTCCAGGACTGGTTCGGCTTCGACTACTACGCCTACATGACGGAGAAGAATCCGCCGGGACCGACGAGCGGCCGTTACCGGAGCGTACGCGGCGGATCGTGGAAGAGCAAAGTCATCATGCTGCGAACCGCCACACGAAGCGGCTCCCCTCCGGCCCAACGCTCGGCTACGATCGGCTTTCGCTGTGCGAAGTCCGTATCGGGACCGGCGCCTGAGTCCAAGTAACAAACATCCGTTCTCTTGGTGACATGCACCTCACATGCTAGCATGGCATTCGTATGGCCTTGGCAACCAGCGTCCACGACCTCCGCACCCTGATCCGCTCCTGCCATCCACTGATCGTCATTGAGACGGTGGAGGAAGAGCGCGTGTTGGCCTTGCTGCAATCCGTGGCCGCACAGGAGCGCATGCCGCTGTTCGAGTGGTCCATCACAAAGGGCCTCACCCGCGCCGACGACGGCCCCACGCTCAGCAAGATGACGGCCACGCCGCTGGCGCTGCTTCAACACCTGAACGGGCTGACGGTCGAAGCGGTCTTTTGGCTGAAGGATCTTGTCCCCCACCTGCAGGACGCGGCCGTCACCCGACAGCTGCGCGAAGTATCGGCGGTCTATGGCCGATCAAGATCTACCTGCATCCTCACCGGCCATCCCATCGCCTTGCCGCTCGATCTTGAAAAAATAGCCGTCCGCCTCGATCTCCAATTGCCGGATCGCACCGAGTTACAGTCCATGCTCCAGAACGTCCTTTCCTCGCTCGGGACCAGAACAGCGCCTCGTCGTCCACGCTCCACAACTATGGCCCAGAGCATCCTCGGTTCTCTCACTGACACCAAACCGGCCGATGCAAGCCTCTCGACTCAGGAACGCGATGCCATTCTCCGCGCCTTGCAGGGACTGACTCTGCATCAAGCCAGACAGGTCATCACGCAATGTGTCGTCGAAGACGGCACGCTCTCCGCCGATGACGTACAGAAGATTTTGAAGCGCAAAGTGCAGGCGATCAAAGATGGCGGGCTGTTGGAATATTACCCGCTCGAGGACAACCGGTTTGAGCTGGGCGGATTCACAAATTTGAAGGCCTGGCTGGAACGCGCGAAGGTCGGGTTTACGGCCGAAGCCAAAGCGCTCAATCTGACTCCACCACGCGGCATCATGCTGGTCGGCGTGCCGGGCTGCGGCAAATCGCTCGCGGCCAAAGCCATCGCGCGGGAATGGCAACTCCCGCTGCTCAAACTCGACGCGGGCCGTCTGTTCGATAAGTTCGTCGGGGAATCGGAAAAGAATTTTCGCAAAGCGATCGAGATGGCCGAATCACTGTCGCCCATCGTGCTTTGGATCGATGAAATCGAGAAGGCCATGGCGGCAGGCGGCGGGAGCGGCGAGGCCGACGCGGGCTTGAGCCGCCGGCTCTTCGGCGCGTTCCTCACCTGGTTGCAGGAAAAGAAGCAGGAAGTGTTCGTCATCGCGACCGCCAATAACCTCGCGCTGCTGCCGCCGGAACTTCTCCGTAAGGGCCGGTTCGATGAAATCTTCTTTGTGGACTTGCCGGACGATGGTGAACGAGAGGCCATCTGGAAGATTCACCTGGGACTCCGCAAGCAAGACAGCAGGCAGTTCGATCTGGTAAAAATTGTCAGCGCCAGCGACGGCTTCAGCGGCTCGGAGATCGAACAGGCCGTGGTCGCGGCGCTGTATCGGGCGCTGCACCAAAAGACACCGCTCACGACCGATTTACTCATCGAGGAATTGACGCACACCGTGCCGCTGTCCGTGACGCGACGGGAAGATATCGATCAACTCAGGGAGACGGCGCAGGGCCGTTTCGTGAATGTCCGCTAAGCCGCGACGCCTCACACTGATTGGCGCCACGGTGGTCATCCTGACACTGGTCGGCTGCGCCAGCACACCCGTGGCGCGCGTGCCCGCCTCCCGCTTCGAGGTCACGCCGGTCCAGAAATTGCCCTCCTCCGCCCCCACCAGAACTGGAATCGTCCGCACCGCGACCAAGCTCCTCGGCGCCCGACTGATCGAGAGCAACGGGAGACGCGTGGCCTACGACTGCGCCGGTGTCACCCGCGCCATCTATCTCGAACACGGCATCGATCTATATAACAGCAGCACCACGGATCGGCGGGCGAACGGCGTTCGACTGATTTACAACCACATGCGCCAGCACGGACGACTCCACCAGGGACCGATGGTGCAACCCGGCGATCTCGTCTTCTTCGACAACACCTGGGACTTCAACGGCGACGGCATGCTGAACGATCCGCTG
>CAZXNN010000352.1:0-3876 GCA_964641915.1 uncultured Nitrospira sp.
GCAACCGACGAACATCATCGAGCCGCCCACTGACATCTTGGACAAACAGTTTGTTCGTTCGCTGATCAACGACGGCACTGCCCCGCTTGGAAAGCATCTTCTGCTTGTCGTTGGTTATCAGCGCCTGAACTGCTTCTGCCCGCTGATAATTTAGCTGGAAGCTCTCGGTACGCAATGGTTCGAGATCCCCGATCTGCGCCTTGGCTTCGAGTTCCAGTTTCTCTTTCGCGGCAAGCTCATCACGCGGCGCAATCCAGATAACGTTGCCGTTCTTGCGCATGTCGAGCCCTTTGGACTGGAGAATGATGTCCAAAGCCTGATCCCATGGAACGTCCTTCAGGCGCAGAGTCAGGTTCCCGCCTACCGAATCGCTCGTAATGATGTTGAAGTTGGTGAAATCCGCGATGACCTGAAGAACCGAGCGAACATCGATATTCTGAAAATTCAGAGACAGCTTTTCGCCCTTGTAGCCGCCCCTTGTTCCCTGAACCAGTTTGTTTGGATCCTCGATGACCCGCTTTACCTCCAGCACGAACTGATTGTCGCTCTGGTAGGCGTTGTGTTCCCAGAGGCCAGTCGGCGATACAACCATCCGGACGGTATCGCCCTGAACGATCGTGTTCACTGATGTAATCGGTGTTCCGAAGTCGGTTACGTCCAAACGCTTCTTGAGCGCTTCCGGCACGCTTGTTTTCAAGAAGTCGACAACCAGGCTCGAGCCTTGCTGACGTATGTCGATCCCTGTTGAGGCATCTGCCAAGTCGACGACGACGCGACCTTCGCCCGCCTGTCCCCTGCGGAAATTAATCGCACGAATCTCGTGAGAGGCAGACGCCCGGGACTCGGAGAAATGGGACACTATGGGCTGCCCAGCCTTCGCAGATTGTGGCGCTGGCGCAAGCGTAATGACAACGGACTTGTCTTCAAGTCGTGCCTCGTAGGTCGACATGCGGGTCAGGTTCAGAACCAGGCGCGTCCTGTCTCCAACTTGGACGATATTCGCGCTGCGCAGATCGCCCTCGTTGATCATCTGCGAGGTTTTACCCATCCCATTACTCGTCGCCGGAAAATCGAACGCAATTCTTGCGGGCGTCGCAACCGTAAACGATGCGGGCGGATTCTGCATCGCCTGCTTCAGGGAGAGTTTCACAATCGTCCCGGCAGGCGCCTGCAACACTTGCATGGATTCGATGGCGTTCAGGTCTGCGCGCGCGCTGCCTGAGACGCACGCGAAAACGGCTGCCATCGCCGCAAAGAACTTGAAGAAACCCCTTTTCATCGCTTAGTCTCCTGCGGCCTTTCCTGCAACATCAATTTGCTGGTTCTCTCGGACCAATCGCCGTTCGCATCCTCAACCAGTTCCTTCAGCGTCACTTCGGACTCAGTCACGTTCGTCACCACGCCAAAATTCTGGCCCATGTAGTTTCCAACTTTTATCTGATAAACAGTCTTGTCGGCCTGAACAATCGCCTGCTTGGAGTTACCCTGCATCAGCGAACCAACCATCTTCAGTGATTCCAGCGGGTAGGCTTCCAAGGGCTCTTTGCGACGATTGAGGTCGGGCCGCGGGCCAACACCTGTCGCGTTTGCCCGCTTGTCGGGCTCGATTCGAGATGCCGCGAAGGGAGAAACCAAACTCGCGGATTCGTAGGCGACCACCGGGAATGGCTTGATTTCCGGTAGTGCAGAAACCTTGCCCTTCAGGTCTTTCGTGGATTCCGACATCCAAGACTTGAGATCCTCATGTTCTCCGCTGCTGCATCCAGAGAATGCGAGGACAAAAGCAACTGCCAAACTCACTTGAGAAGTCTTCTTCACTTGCCCGCCCCCTTACCCTTGGCTTTGGCAGATGCAGCCTTCTCCTTTCGCTGTTTTGCCAGCTCCTCATCATCGAGGTAGCGGTACGTTGTGGCGATGGCGTCCATCTTCAGCGCCGAGGTTTTCGGGTCACCCTCGATGACAACGTTATTCAGCGTCACAATGCGCGGCATCTTGGCTACGTCACCGGCAAAAGATCCGAGATCGTGATAGCCCCCCGTCAACTTGACCGTTATCGGAAGCTCAGCGTAGAAGTCCTTCATGCTCTCGACACCAGGCTTGAACAGTTCGAATTGAAGTCCTCGACCTAAACCTGACTGATTGATATCGACCAAGAGCGATTCCATTTCGGATTTGTTCGGCAATTGCTTCAATAGCGCACCAAACTGTCGATCGATCTCTGCAAGCTGCTTGCGATGCTCGTCAAGATTAACCGCCTGCCTCTTCTTGCCAAGCCATTCATCCTTCAACTTGACTTCCTGTTCCTGCTTGCTCGCAAGATCCTGCATCTGGTCTTTCCAATCGAACCACCAGCCGGCTGCAATCACCAAGGCCAACAGCGCAATCAGAATCACGATCTTCGGCACAAGCGGCCACATCCCTGGATCCTTGGGATCCAGGGAACGGAAATCATCGGCGAGTTTCGTGATATCGAAGCCGCGCACGCTATCGGTCACCTGTGCATTCATGACTTCTTGGCTCCTGCCTGAGCCACGGCGGGCTTCTGCCCCGCCTTGCCGTCGTCCGGCTTGGCGCGAGTAACCGTTACGTTGAGGTTGAAATCGCTCATCCGACGCGTTCCTTGCATAACCGATTTGATCTCCACCAGATTCGGTTGCTCAAGCAAGGCCGACGCATCCAGATTGCGCATCAAGGTGGACACCCTTGCGTTCGATTGCGCAAAGCCTTGAATCGTGATCTTCAACCCGGCCTGCTTGATCGATTTCAGATAAACGCCTTCTGGCACCTGTTTCGCCAGCTCATTGAACAGGATGACGGTTTCCGCGCGATTAGACTGCAGAGACTCGATGACCTGCTTGCGAGCCAGAAGCGCGTCTGTTTGTTCCTTCAGCCGCTTGATCTCGTCGATCTCCTTGTCGAGCTTTGCGATCTCTCCCTTTAAGAACGTATTCTTCGATTCCTGCGTCGAGATATACCCGGAAATGATCGTATGCACGGCAAGCACGACGGCTGCACCAAGCGCCAGGGCCAGCCCGGCCAATGCATAGAATTGCTGTCGCCTTGCGCGGCGCTTTTCCTCGCGATGAGGAAGCAGATTGACGCGGATCATTCGTCGAACCTCCGCAGGGCGAGGCCACAGGCGACCATCAACGACGGAGAGTCCGCAGCAAGATTCTTGGGCTTGATGCGCGAAGCGAGAACCATGTTCGCAAAGGGATTCGCGATCATGGTCGAGACTTGCGTACGACCAGCCACCACTTCATCCACACCGGGGATCACCGCACATCCACCCGCGAGGACGATGTGGTCAACCTGATTGAATTGCGTCGATGTGAAGAAAAACTGCAGCGCACGCGATACTTCGAGCGCAAGGTTGTCGAGGAAGGGCCTTAGCAGGTCGTTTTCGTAGTTCTCCGGAAGCGTGTTGGCACGCTTCGCGGATTCGGCCTCGTCGGCATTCATGCCGTACTGGCGCATGATGTCCTGCGTAAGCTGGTAGCCCCCAAAGGCCTGTTCCCGCGAATACACTGCCTGATCGTTCTTGAATACCGTCACATTCATCACATTGGAGCCAACATCCACCAAAGCGATGACCTTGTTTTTGCCGTTTTCGGGAAGCTGGCTTTCCACCATCTCGAAAGCCGCCTGCGCCGCATACGATTCCACGTCCATCACAAGAGGCTTCAAACCCGCCGCCTCCGCCACAGCCACACGGTCCTCGACCTTTTCCTTGCGGGAAGCCGCGATCAGCACTTCGATGTCGTCCGGGCTGCCCGGCGACGACCCAAGCACCTGAAAATCCAGATTGACTTCCTCCAGCGCAAACGGGATGTACTGGTTGGCTTCCGACTCGACCAGCATTTCGAGTTCGGTTTC
>CAZXNN010000353.1:0-3875 GCA_964641915.1 uncultured Nitrospira sp.
CAAGGCCTATTGCAGTTGGGCCAAGAAGCGACTGCCGACGGAAGCGGAATGGGAAAAGGCCGCGCGTGGAACCGACGGCCGTGTCTTCCCCTGGGGCAATGAGCCGGCCAACCCCAAGCGCGCCAACTTCGACCGTGAATGGGAAGAGGAGAAGACCTTGCAACCGGTGGGGTCATTGCCCGACGGCGACTCGCCCTACGGAGTCAAGGATATGGCCGGCAATGCCCGGGAATGGGTGTCCGACTGGTATGACGCGGACTATTACAAGCATGCGCCGGACAGGAATCCGCAAGGTCCTGACAAGAAGCGCGTGGTGCGCTCGATTCGCGGCGGCTCGTGGCACAGCCCGCTGGCCGACATCACGACATCAGCCAGAGGCCGTGGCGGATTTGCGCTGCAAACCCACGGCACAGGCTTCCGCTGTGCCCGCGGGCTCGAGGGAGATGGCCGACAGTAATAGATGGGTGAGGTGCTGCGTGAGAGAGCGAATCTATGAGCGGACCGAGGTAGAAAGTCTGAGAGTGGAACCGCTTTCCTCTCAGAGGGGCGCCGCGACTCCGCACGGCGTCTCTCGCTGAGGTGGACAGGTCTCTCAATCCGGAGGGGCCTGTCCCCTCGGTCGGTAGCGGAGGCGGATTCACGACCATGGAACGGTCCTGTCTGGGGCCGCGAGGAGCACAACATAATGACGATGCTGCTGTGGGTCCTGACGGTGGGAATGTTGTCATGTCTGGGACAAGACGTACAGCGGCGACCAGTGGCCGTGGTTCTGCGGCAGGCTGGGATGAGACGCCTTGTGGGCACCGATCAGTAGATGGATGGCACCTTGTATAAGAATCGAGGGGTCCCATGGAAACCAATGGGAGGCCAGACCAGCATCCACTCTTCCCACACTCTGTCGACGACTGTGCGCGTTGCGGAGGATTGATGGTTGTGGAGCACTATATCGATTTACAGGACGACACGGGGCAGATCGGCTTGACGGCGTGGCGCTGTATGAGTTGCGGAGAAGTCATCGACCCCGTCATTCTTCGGAATCGTGAGAGGCCGGCACCCAATCTCCTGTATGGCACGAAGCAGCGCAAGTACGCGCAACCAGTCGATCATGGGGACGCTACTGATTCCGGCAGCCGGGAAGGCGATGACAACAGCGGTGCTCCCCGGCACAATTGATTTGCGGGGCGGCGGGGAGGGTTCCTGTAACGAGGAGTGGCGATCATGAACGTGGTGGTGACAGGCGGAACGGGATTCATCGGTCGGCCCCTCTGTATGGCGCTTTGCCAGGAAGGTCATACTGTCACGCTCCTGACGCGCAGGCCGGCAGAGGCCCATCCGGTCTTTGGTCGTGCCGTAACGATTGTGGAGTGGAATGGTCGAGAGGGTGGAGTGTGGGAGCAGACGCTTGAAGGAGCCGATGCCGTGATCAATCTTGCCGGTGCTCCGATTGCCGATGCCCGCTGGACCACTGCGCGGAAGCGCCTGCTCACCGACAGTCGGGTGTCCACGACGCGCCTGTTAGTCGACGCCCTGTCCCGCCGACCATCCAAACCCCGCACGCTAATCAGCGCGTCCGGCATCGGCTACTACGGCGTGAGCGACGATCGCATCTTGGATGAGGGGGCCGTACGCGGTCAGGGATTTCTGGCTGACCTCTGCCTTGAGTGGGAGGCGGCGGCATTGGCGGCGGCATCGTTCGGAACTCGCGTGGTGATTGTGCGGACCGGGATGGTGCTTGAACAAGACGGCGGTGCGTTGCCCAAAATGGTGCTGCCGTTCCGGCTGTTCGCGGGCGGTCCGATCATGCCGGGCACGCAGTGGGTGTCCTGGATTCATCGGCGCGATCACATTGGATTGATTCAGTGGGCGCTTGCGACGTCGAGTCTCTCCGGTCCCGTCAATGCCGTCGCTCCCGGCGCTGTGACGATGAAGACGTTCTGCGAGGTACTCGGACAGGTGCTCCATCGTCCCTCCTGGCTCCCGGTGCCGGGGTTCGCACTCAAGGCGGCCTTGGGAGAATTGGGCACATTGATGACGACCGGACAGCGGGTCAGTCCGGCGAAAGTGCTCGCGGGCGGCTATACGTTTCAGTATCCGACGTTAGAGCGGGCATTGCGTGCGATTCTCACCAAGGCATGAAGGAGGACGGATCATGGACACCCTCATCCAGTTTATTCATGCGTTAGCGGTTGCCATTCTGGTCGGTAAAGTGGTGCTCTTATCCTTCGTGGTGGCGCCTATCCTGGCAAAGAATCTCGACCGGGAACCGTTCGGGAAAGTCGTGCGGCAGTTGTTTCCGGCCTATTACGGGTTGGGAATGGGGACTGCGGTTGCCGGATTCATCGCGGTGAACGCACTGGTGGCGATGCACTCGAGCAGTGCGAGGCTGCTTATTGCCGGCGGGCTCTGGATCCTTGTGCTGGTGACCGAAGCCTATTGCCGGTCGGCGTTGACGCCTCAGAGCAATGCGATACGGGATCGGCTCAAGGAACAGGAGTCGCGAGGAACCGTCGATCCGGTCCTTCAGGCATCGTGGGAGCGGGTGCATCAACGGTCCGTCTATTTGAATTCCAGCGTGCTCCTTGCCGGCTGTAGTTTGATAGCGCTGATTCGTTAGTGGCGATCTAACATAAAGGAGGGACAACATGAACAGGAGAACCGCATATCTGGCCGGTTGTGTGATGTTGGGGGTGTTGTGCAGCATGGAGGTGCGCGCGGCGGAAAGCCCGGCGATGCCATCTCCGTACGCCCATGGCGATGAAGCCGCGCTGCCGAATGGAGTGATCGGGGTCTCGCTTCAGGTCGGGGCAGAGCGGATCGGCGATCCAGCGGTGCTCTATGTCGGCATGGTGCATCCGGAAGGCCCGGCCCATCAGGCCGGGCTGGCGCACGGAGACGAGATTGTGGCGGTGGATGGAACGGCCACGACGGGCAAAAGCTACGAGCAGGTCGTGAAGATGATTCGTGGCACAGTCGGGACCGTGGTCAAGCTTGGCGTGAAGGGCGAGGGAGGTATGCGGGAACTGTCGATCACCCGCGTCGCCGGAGACAAACTTCCGAAGGGCCCGGCCGGATCGCACGGCGGTCCATCGAAATAGGAGTCGATCATGGTCTGTCGCAGGACGTTCATTGCACTGTTTGCTTTGCTGGTCTTCTTGGGTCACGGGGCGGCGTCAGCTGAATCAGGGAAGGTGAGCGCAGTTACGGCTTACCCTACCCTGGCAAAGGCAAATCTCTTTTTGGCCGCCGGCGATTATCGTCGTGCACTCGAAGCCTGCCAGCGCGCCATCGATGACGCACCGTCGGCAGCCCACTACATCCACCTGACCTATGTGTACCAGGCGATCGATGCCTATTTGGAACATCTGTCGCAGGAAGAGCGGTGGATGGCGGTCGAGCACCTCTATCTGAATTTGGCCTATCGCGACACTGAGGACCTGGTCGATCCTCCGGGAGGGCTGGCCCGCATGGCCAAGGAAATGATTCAGGCCAGTGTGCGGCAACAGTCCGACGTCAGTGCGGCGATGGCCAATCGACTGGATAAGGCCGAGTCGGATCGTCTTTGGGTGGAACAGACGCAGTGGCGGGCCGCGAATCCAAAGACCTGGTGGCAGGGAATGCCCGCCGCCTGGGTGCGATAGGAGAGAACAATGCGCGCACAGCCGGTTGGAGCGGATATCAAAATATGGGGCGGGCTGTTCCTGATCGTCGGCACGATGGATCTGATCATCATCGTGTTGTTTCCCGCCTATGCGCTCAAGCTGTTCGGGACCAGTGTGACGGGGCCTGCCTCATTCCTGATCAAGCTCCACTCCCCTGCCGTGCATCTGTTGATCGGGTACGGGTTTCTCTGGTTGCGCCCGTGGGCCTGGGGGTTG
>CAZXNN010000354.1:0-3865 GCA_964641915.1 uncultured Nitrospira sp.
CGCGTTGATGAGATCGTGAGGAAGCACTGTCTCCATATCCAGGAGATTCATGCGCTCCTTGATACTCCGCTCCATCCGCACGAGCCCGAGACGGAATTGATTCTCCAACAGTTCGCCGACCGAGCGCACACGACGATTACCCAAGTGGTCGATATCGTCGATGTCGCCTTTGCCCATCTTCAGATTCACGAGATAGCGGATGACTTCGACGATATCCTGCGCCGTCAACGTCCGCTGCTCGAGCGGCAGATCCAGCGTCAGCTTGCTGTTCAGCTTGAGCCGCCCCACGGGAGACAGATCGTACCGTTTGGAATTCAGGAACAGGTTGTCGAACAGTGCACGGGCCGTTTCCACGGAAGGAGTCTCGCCCGGACGCAAACGGCGATAGATCTCGACCATTGCTTCTTCTTTGGTCTCGATCTTTTCCATTTCGAGTGTGTCGAGAATAACCGGCGTCGCAGTCGCCGTATCGAAATAGATGACCTTGAACTCTTCGACGTCGCTTTCGAGGATCTTTTCAACGATCTCCGCCGTCAGTCGCTGATTCTTCTCGGCAATCTTGTTCTTCTTGGCATCCACGATTTCCGTCAAAATCGCACGACCGACCAACTCCTCAGGAGTCAGCGGAATCTCTTTCACGCCGGCAGCTTTCAGCTTGGCGATGAGGCCCTTGGTCAGCTTGGCCCCCTCGCGCACGAGCGGTTCCTTGCTGCCCTTCTCTGTCACCTCGGCAGAAGCCCGAAGTCCCTGATGGATATCGGCGTCCAGCTTCCGGAACAACTTACCCTTCACCAGCCGAATTTCTTCGACCGGGTAGTACATCTTCAGCAGATCGTCGCTGGAAAAATTAAAGGCCTTCAGCAGAATTGTCGTCGGCATTTTCCGCCGGCGGTCGATCCGCACGTAGAGGATATCCTTCGCGTCAAACTCGAAGTCGAGCCAAGATCCTCGATAGGGGATAATGCGCGCCGAGTACAACACCTTCCCGCTGGCGTGCGTACGCCCCTTGTCGTGAGTGAACGATGCGCCAGGCGAACGGTGTAACTGACTCACGACGACCCGCTCGGTCCCGTTGATAATGAACGTGCCACGCTCCGTCATCAGCGGCAATTCGCCGACATAGACTTCCTGCTCACGGACGTCCAGCACCTTCTTTCGTGGGCCTTTATCTTCTTTGTCGAACACGACCAGGCGCACGCGAAGCTTGAGCGGGACCGCGAAGGTCATGCCCTGTTCAATGCACTCTCGCTCGTCGTACTTGGGCGTCCCCAGGGTATAGCTGGAGAACTCCAGTACGGCCGTATTGTTATAGTCGGGAATCGGGAAGACACTGGCCAGCGCGGCCTGCAAGCCCTGATCCTTACGGCGCTCGGGCTCGACTTCCATTTGCAGGAACTCTTCGTACGAGCGCTTTTGAATTTCAATCAGGTCAGGGATAGCGATGCTGGCCCGGATGCGTGAGTAATCTTTCCGTTCGACGAACTCCTGAAGAGTCGTTTCGGGCATGCGCACACCTCCACACACTATGGTTGGCTTCGGGTGCCGTCAGTTGAGACCGCACCCGAAGACGATCGGACAATGCTGCTTACTTAATCTCGATCTTGGCGCCGCTCTCTTCGAGCTTCTTCTTCATCGTGTCGGACTCTTCCTTGGTCGCGCCGGTCTTCACGGGCTTCGGTGCACCTTCCACGAGATCCTTCGCTTCCTTCAGGCCAAGGCTCGTCAATTCACGCACCACCTTGATGACCTGGATCTTCTTATCGGCAGGAGCCGACACCAAGATCACGTCGAATGCGGTCTTCTCTTCGGCGGCAGCAGCCGCGCCGGCGGCCGGGGCTGCAGCCATGGCAACAGGCGCCGCGGCAGTAACGCCAAAGCGGGTCTCCAAGCCCTTCACCAATTCCGCCAAGTCGAGCACGCTCATGCCCTCAATGGCCTTGATCAATTCTTCCTGCGAAAATTTTGTAGTGGTAGCTGACATGTCTCCCTCCCCTTTCTTTTTGTCTTGAATGGCTGCAACAACTCGCACAAACTTTGACAACACTGCGCTCAATGTATAGACCACGCCGCGTATCGGCCCTTGCATGGCCGATAACAACATAGCAATGAGCACTTCCTTCTTGGGAAGCTTGGCAATGGCCGCGAGATCCGCCGCCTGCACGATCTTCCCTTCCAACACTCCGACTGTGACCTTGATCTTTTCGTCGCGCTTCTCCGCCCCGATCCAATCGCGCAAGATCTTGGCAGGCAAGACGGGATCGTCATAGCCAATCACCATCCCCGTCGGGCCCTTCAGATGGGCCTTGAGACCGGCTAAGCCTGTCCCCTCAGAAGCCCGAATCGCGAGGGTATTCTTCATGATCCGGTACTCGGCCTTTACCCCGCGCAATTGCTTGCGCAGCTCGGTGACCTGATTCACCGGAAGACCGACAGATTCGGTCAAGATCGCGATTCTTGCGCGGCCGAAAATTTCGGCAAGTTCCGCAACCGCTGGTGCTTTAAGATCCTTCTTCATACCTGACCCTTTCTCTCCAGGCGCCGGCCACGCCGGCGCTCGCTTAACTCCACTGCTTGGTCAACGCCATCGCATCCAACTGCACTCCAGGACCCATGGTGCTGGAAATCGTGGCGCTCTTCAGATAGCGGCCCTTGCAGGACGCTGGCTTCGCCTTGATGACGGATTCAAGAATGGCCGACGCGTTATCGTACAGCTTGTCGATGTCAAACGAGACCTTGCCGACCGCCACCTGCACGATACCCGCCTTTTCAACCTTGAACTCGACCCGGCCCTTGCGAATTTCCGCGACAGCCTTCCCGACTTCGAACGTTACCGTGCCGGTCTTCGGATTCGGCATGAGTCCACGCGGCCCGAGTTGCTTTCCCAACTTTCCGACTGACGCCATCAGATCCGGAGTGGAGATGGCATAGTCGAAATCCATCCATCCGCCCTTAATCTTCTCCATGAGATCGTCGGATCCCACGTAGTCGGCGCCGGCCTGACGCGCCTCTTGCTCCTTGTCGCCCTTGGCGAATACCAGGACGCGAACCTTCTTGCCCGTCCCATGCGGGAGCGCCGTGGTGCCCCGGACCATCTGGTCGGATCGCTTCGGATCCACACCCAAACGCAAGGCGATATCAACCGACTCATCGAACTTCGCATAGGCCGATTTCTTGACGACGTCGACAGCTTCACGCAAGGCATACATGCGCGGTTCGACTTTCTCCAACGCGGCCTTCATCTTCTTTCCCATACCTCGTGCTCCTTCTTCCCGAACGCTATCCGCGCTATCCCTGTACTACGACACCCATGCTTCTGGCCGTTCCGGCAATGATCTTGATCGCCCCTTCCAGGTCCGCCGCATTCAAATCAGACTGCTTCTTCTGGGCGATGTCGCGCAGCTGAGCCTGAGTAATCTTTCCAACCTTATCTTTTTGCGGCACGCCCGATCCCTTGATGATGCCCGCCGCTTTCTTCAACAGATCCGAAGCCGGAGGCGTCTTCATAATGAAGGTGAAGGATCGATCCTTATATACGGTGATGACCACCGGAATAATGCTGTCGCCTTCCTTCTGCGTCTTCGCGTTGAACTGCTTGCAGAACTCCATAATGTTGACGCCGTGCTGACCGAGCGACGGGCCGACGGGAGGAGCCGGATTGGCCTTCCCAGCTGGAATCTGCAACTTGATGAGAGCGGATACTTCCTTTGCCATGTGAATCTCCTCAAAACGTCAGCGCTGCCACGTTCAATAGCAACAACGGCACACCTTAAATTCGCTCAACCTGCAGGAACCCCAGTTCCACCGGCGTCGAGCGCCCGAAAATACTGACCATCAACTTCAACCGACTGTGATCCTGATCCACCTC
>CAZXNN010000355.1:0-3851 GCA_964641915.1 uncultured Nitrospira sp.
CCGATCGGTTCCTGCCGGACAAAGCGATTGATTTGATCGACGAGACCGGCTCGCGCGCCAAACTCCAGACCTATGCTTTACCGTCTGAGTTGAAGGCAATGGAGCAGGAACTCAAGAAAGTCTCGCGGGATAAAGAACTCGCGATCTCCATGCAAAACTTCGAAGAAGCCGTGCGCCACCGTGAAGAAGAAGAGCGGCTGCGCAAACTGCTGGATGAATCGAAGCGCGAATGGAAAAAGAGCCAGGAAAAGAACAAGCCGACCATCGGAAAAGAAGACGTGGCCTACGTCGTCTCGAAGATGACCGGCATCCCGCTCTTTAAATTAGAAGAAGAAGAGTCGAACAAGTTGCTGCACATGGAGGAATTCCTCCACAAGCGGGTCATCGGTCAAAACGAAGCGATCTCGGCCGTGTCGCGCGCCATCCGCCGCTCACGGGCCGGTCTGAAGGATGCGAAGAAGCCCATCGGCTCCTTCATTTTCATGGGACCTACCGGCGTCGGCAAAACCGAGTTGGCCAGGACCGTCGCAGAGTTCTTATTCAACAGCGAAGATGCGTTGATTCGCGTTGATATGTCCGAATACCAAGAGAAGTTCACTAGCTCACGACTCTTTGGAGCCCCTCCGGGCTATGTCGGCTATGACGAGGGCGGGCAGCTGACCGAGAAGGTCCGTCGCCGTCCGTATTCTGTCGTGCTCTTCGATGAAATCGAGAAGGCCCATCCGGACGTATTCAATGTGCTGCTTCAAGTCTTAGACGACGGCGTGCTGACCGACAGCCTGGGTCGTAAGATAGATTTCAAGAACACCGTGATCATCATGACGTCGAATATCGGCACCAAGATGATCCAAAAAGGCGTGTCGCTCGGCTTCCAGAGCACGGAAGGGGAGCAGGCGAGGAGAAAGAAGGAAGAAGTGATGGGCGAATTGCGCCGCTCCTTCAGCCCTGAGTTCCTGAACCGGATCGACGAAGTCGTGATCTTCCATCAACTGGAGAAGGAACAGCTCTACACCATTCTTGATATCCTGATCCGTGAGCTGAACGCACGGCTTGTGGAAAAGGGTGTCGAAATCGAGCTGGACGACGAAGTCAAACAATGGCTGATCAAGGAAGGCTATGAGCCGTTGTATGGGGCTCGCCCGATGCGCCGGACCATTCAACGCGCCATCGGCGATCCGCTTTCCGACGACCTCATCAGAGGCCGCTTCAAAGACAGCCGCAAGATCAAGGTTGTGCTTCGTGACGGAGCGCCAACCTTCATCGAGCAGGAGACGATGGCCAGCGTCTAACCCGTTCAACGGGAAGCGCTCGTACGATAGAGTGAGATTGATTCAGCTGCACCCCCTGCGGTCAATTACCGCAG
Organism: uncultured Nitrospira sp.; assembly: GCA_964641915.1. Classification (GTDB taxonomy): domain Bacteria; phylum Nitrospirota; class Nitrospiria; order Nitrospirales; family Nitrospiraceae; genus Nitrospira_D. Next base: position 1,364 of record CAZXNN010000355.1, read on the forward strand.
GGGGTGCATGCTTTTCAGCAACAGAGTGTGGTAACTCTACAGAGTCATGACGACGAGTCCATCCGCTGAAACCGAACACCCAGCCGCCTGGACCCCGGGCCCGATATTGGGGATTGAATCCTCCTGTGATGAAACGTCGGCCGCGATCCTGAATCACGAAGGAACAGTCCTCTCAAACGTCGTGTCGTCGCAAGACTCGGTACATCGCCAATTCGGCGGCGTGGTGCCTGAGCTGGCCGCACGCGCTCATCTGAGTACCATTGACCGAGTTGTCCAATCCGCGCTGGCCGAGGCCCATCTCTCCCGGCTTGACCTTGGTGCCATCGCCGTCACACAAGGACCAGGCCTCGCCGGTGCGCTTCTGGTCGGACTCAATTACGCCAAAGGGCTGGCCTATGGGCTCTCGCTCCCGCTTGTTGGCGTCAATCATCTTGAAGGACATATCGCCTCTGCTTGGCTGGCGGATCCCGCATTCCCGTTCCCCTGCATTGTTCTTGTGGTATCCGGTGGGCATACCCATTTATTCAGGAGGGAGGCCGATGGTCGAACCATGCTATTGGGCTGCACAAGGGACGATGCCGCCGGTGAAGCGTTCGATAAGGGCGCGCAAATGCTCGGCCTGGAGTATCCCGGCGGGCCTGAGATCGATCGACTGGCGCGCCAAGGAAACGCCAAAGCCATTCGCTTCCCGTTGTCTCGCTTACAAAAGAGCAGCTTGGAGTTCAGCTTCAGCGGACTGAAGACGTCGTTGCTCTATCGGCTTCGAGGAATGGACGCAGCGGCACGTACCGCCCAGGCCGCCGACCTGGCAGCGGGCTATCAAGAGGCGATCGTGCGCGTTCTCGTCGATCGGGCGTTTGTGGCGGTACGGTCGTCCGGCGTGGATGCTCTGGCCGTGGTCGGAGGGGTTTCCGCCAACTCACGGCTTCGTACTCTTCTTACCGCGAGAGCCCAGGAAGAGAGAGTCAGGCTGGCGCTGCCTCCGATGGCCTACTGCACCGACAACGCCGCCATGATTGCCTCCGCCGGGAGACAATTGCTCCTACGCGGGCACCGCCCCGTCGTTGATCTCGAGATTCTGCCATCACTGCGACCGGACACTTACGCCGGGCGTACAACCGTCCACGCCCGCTGACCAAGAGGCCTCCTATTCCTGCGATACAGGGCAAAACTCTCGGACTTCGTGCCAGCCAACTTGCCGCGATCGAGCATCTCTATCGACGACGGAATGCGGTCGATGAGGTTCTGTCCCTTGAGCTGGCGACAGAGCTCTCGAAGCTCTCGGCTGAATACCGGCGTCCAATCTCGCTGCTTCTCACCAGACGCGGTGTCGTACAGGAAATCATCGTGGGAACCGACATGGTGTTGTCGCCCACCACACTGTCTAAATTTCGCGCAGGCCCCCGTTCACTGCGCGGGCTCCGCTTGATTCGAACGCAACTCCAAGACAGGCCCTTGAGCCAGGAAGACCTGACCGACCTCGGCTACCTGCGCCTCGACCTGATCGGCATTCTCTCGGTATCACAAAACGGCACGCCTGGCACGCTCTATCTCGCGCATCTCCTGCCGCCGAATGAAACCGGGCGACTCTGCGAAGTCCTTAAACCGACGCCGCTACAGGAATGCCCTCTCGTCTTCGACCGATTCATCAAAGACCTCGAAATAGACCTGCAGGAAGCTCTCAAGCATCACGCCGTGACCAGCGGGAGCGAGTCCGCCATCTTAGTCAGCGCATCGTCGCATGGTCGCGCCGAGCAGGAAGAACGGCTTGCCGAACTCGCTGACCTTGCGGCCTCCGTCGGTGTCACCGTATTTGATACGATTGCGCAACGCATTGGAGACGGCCACCAGCGCTACCTGCTGGGAAGCGGAAAACTGAAAGAAGTGCTGATACAAACCCTGCATAAGGGCGCGGATATGGTCATCTTTGATCAAACGCTCACGCCGGCCCAGGCGCGGGCGATTGCCGAGATGACAGACATCAAAATCATCGACCGGACGCAGTTGATTCTCGACATTTTTGCGCGCCGGGCCCATAGCCGTGAAGGCAAGGTCCAGGTGGAACTGGCGCAATTACGCTATCTGCTCCCGCGCCTCTCCGGACAAGGCACACAACTGTCACGCCTCGGCGGAGGCATCGGAACCAGAGGCCCGGGAGAAACGAAACTGGAAACCGATCGCCGGAAGATTCGCGACCGGATTACCCACTTGGAGCGCGAAATCGAACAATTCTCCAAACACCAGAATCAACGCCGCGCACGCCGGGACCGGCAGCAACTGCCGGTCCTCTCCTTCGTCGGCTACACCAACGCCGGCAAGTCGACCTTGCTGAACCTCCTCACGGAAAGCCATGTCTCGGCGGATAATCGCCTCTTTGAGACATTGGATACCACCAGCCGCCGCCTGCGTTTCCCCCAGGATCGGGAAGTCATCGTGACCGACACCGTCGGTTTTATCCGCGATCTGCCGCACCATTTGATTGCTTCGT
>CAZXNN010000356.1:0-3843 GCA_964641915.1 uncultured Nitrospira sp.
CAGCCGCTCGCGAATCTCTTTCAGAATGCGATGCGCGATGACCAACTCACGATCGGTAAACTTCAGCGAAACGAAAAACTCCGCCGCCGCCCGGATCGACAGACTCGTGACTTCGGCGATGGATTTCTTCTCCAGCTTGATCGCGAGGCTTTCCGGCTTGAGCCTGGCGCCCTGGCAGACCTCACAGGCATCCAGCAGCGTAAAATCTTCCTCCTCCGGACAGCCGGGTGCCATCTGATAGCCGATGCCGTCGCAGGCGGGGCAGGCGCCGTGCGGACTGTTGAAGGAGAAAATACGCGGTTCGACTTCCGGATAGCTCACGCCGCACTTGATGCAGGCCAGCTTGTCGCTGTAGAGCCGCGTCTTGCCGTTGTCGGTCAGGACCGCCACCAGCCCGCCGGTCAGCTTCAGCGAGGTCTCGACCGAGTCGGCCAGGCGCCGCATCAGCGCATCGCCCGCCTTCATCACCAGACGATCGACGATGATTTCAATCGTGTGTTTCTTTTGCTTATCGAGGACGATGTCCTCGCCCAGATCGACGATCTCGCCGTTCACCCGGGCCCGCACATAGCCGGCCTTGCGCATTTCCAGCAGCTCTTTGCGATATTCCCCTTTGCGCCCCCGGACAATCGGGGCCAGAATCTGGAACTTGCTTCCCTCCGGAAGTCCGGCGATTGCATCGACCATCTGCTGCACCGTCTGCGCGGCGATTTCTTCTCCGCACTGGAAACAGTAGGGCCGCCCGACCCGCGCAAACAACAATCGCAGATAGTCATAAATCTCCGTGACCGTCCCGACGGTAGAACGGGGATTGTGGCTGGTGCTCTTCTGCTCGATGGAAATCGCGGGCGACAAACCTTCGATCGAATCGACATCGGGCTTGCCCATCTGCTCTAGAAACTGCCGGGCGTAGGCCGACAGTGATTCGACGTACCGTCGCTGCCCTTCGGCGTAAATGGTGTCGAACGCGAGCGAGGACTTGCCCGATCCGCTCAAGCCGGTTATGACGACCAGCTTGTCGCGTGGAATGACGACGTCGATGTTTTTGAGATTGTGTTCGCGGGCGCCTTTTATGGTGATCGTATTGCTCATAGGCGCGGGATTATACCATGGCCGTCCTGTTGCCTTGACAAAGTCTGAAAGCAGGTGCTACCACGGCGGCATGGTACAAACGCGACAGCCCTCTGCTTCATCCGGCACTCAGGCCCCCGCGCAAGCGGTCTCGACCTGGTCCGGACCGGCGCGCGAACAGGCCGTGCAACGGATGTTCACGGCCATCGCAGGCGTCTACGACCTGAACAACACTCTCCTCAGCTTCGGTCTCCACTATCATTGGAAGAAAATCACGGCATCGTTCGTCCCGCACGTCGAACAGGGAACGGCGCTGGATGTTGGCGCCGGCACGGCCGACCTGGCCCTGTTGGTCGAGCCCCGCATGGGAGCCAACGGCCGCGTGGTTGCGTCCGACCTCAACCATGCCATGCTCGCCGAAGGGCTCAAGAAGGTGGACCTCAAAGGCCGCACAGGCAAGATCGCCTGTCTGCAGGCCAATGCGGAACACCTCGGCTTCACAGACAACACGTTTGATGCGGTGACGACCGGCTTTTGCATGCGGAATGTCGGAAACCTCCCGCAAGCGGTCGGTGAAATTCGCCGCGTGATGAAACCCGGCGGCACGTTTGTCTGCCTGGAGTTTTCCCGGCCGGTCTTCGGCTGGCTGCGGGCGCTCTATGATTGGTATTCGTTTAAATTGCTACCCTGGATCGGAACGAAGGTCGCGCGAGATACTACCGGCGTGTATGAGTATCTCCCCGCCTCGATCCGTACGTTCCCCGATCAGGAGCGACTCTGCCAGGTCCTACGCGAGGCCGGCTTCCGCCAGGTGTCCTATAAGAACCTCACAGGCGGCATTGTGGCAATCCATGTGGCGATGAAATAGCGAGGAAGCAATCAGCTTTCAGCTATCAGCAGAACGCTGACAGCTGATGGCTGACTGCTGATGGCTGATGAATTCAATCCTTTACGTCTTTCTGCCCTGTAAGAAGGTCTACCCGATCGGGATCACCTATCTGGCTGACTTCATTCATCGCCGCCGGCCGGACGTACGCCAGCAGATCCTCGACCTCTCGCTGTTCCCCGTTTCAGAACGCAGCCAGGCCCTCCGCGATGCGGCCACGGCCTTCAAGCCGGACCTGGTCTGTTTCTCCTGGCGGGACATTCAGATTTTTTCGCCGCACGAAGGCGATTCGTCGCTGGAGCATGCGTTCAACTTCTACTTTGCCAGCAATCCGCTCAAGCGCGTGGTGGCGTCGTTCGAAGGGGTGAAGCAGCTCTATCGCTACTACAGCCACAGCTACAAAATTCTGTCGTATCCCTGGCTGATCCGGAAAGAGTTCTCAAAGGCGCAGATCATGATCGGGGGCGGGGCCTTTACGGCCTTTGCCGACCAGCTCATCGAGAAATTGCCGGAAGGGACGATCGGCCTGCTCGGCGAAGGGGAAGATGCGATCCTGAAAGTGATCGAAGGGCGTTCGATCGAAGACGAACGCTATATCATCAAAGAAGGCGGGAAAGTTCGGAAAGGCCAGCAGGGATCACCGGCGCTGCTCGATGCCCTAACGGTCGATCTGCCCTACCTCACCTCGATTTTCCCCCAGCATCGTGAATTTATCGGCGAATCGATCGGCGTACAGACCAAACGGGGCTGTCCCTACGACTGCGCGTTTTGTCTGTACCCCTACATTGAAGGGAAGCGGGTCCGGTATCGGCCACCTTCGATGGTCGTGAAGGATATTTCCCAGCATTACCATCAATGGGGCGCGCGGCGGTTCTGGTTTACCGATGCGCAGTTCATCACCGGGAAAGAAGCCTATCCGCAATGCACGGAAATTCTGGAGCGGATTGTCAGTGAAAAGCTGGACATCGAATGGTCGGGCTATATCCGCACCTCTCTCATTACGCCTGAGTTGGCGAAGCTGATGGTGCGGTCGGGTGTGGGAGACCTGGAAGTGGCCATCACGTCCGGCTCTCAAGAAGTGCTGAACAACCTCCACATGGGGTTCAAGCTCGAGCGCCTCTATGATGGATGCCGCTACCTGGCCGAAGCCGGGTTCAAAGGCAAAGTCATCCTAAACTATTCGCTCAATTCTCCCAAAGAGACGGAAGAGACGCTCTTACAGAGCGTGGAGTCCTACAAGATTGTGGCCTCGATCCTGGGGGAGGAGCGGGTGTTCCCCCTCATGTTCTTCCTGGGTATCCAGCCGAATACCGATCTAGAACAGCGCTTGCTTGAAGAAGGGTACCTGTCGGCTGGCTATAATCCTTTAATGCTGACCCCGACCAGCATCCGGAAGCTGCTCTATAACCCGGCCCCCCTCAATAGCTTCATTGCCAAAGCCTGCCTGAAAGCCTGGGAACGGAAGGAAGGCAGCCGCGACCCCCGGAAATGGACCGGCTCCCTCTCTCAAACAACTGCCGCCGACGCCACGGGTCAATCCGGTCAATACGCCGACAAGAGCCTGCTCAAGGGGATCGAAGGAAACTCAGGCCGGGACGCTCTGCTGTCGCTGGAAGAGATTCTCAAGTCGCGTAAGACAGCGGCTGCGACGCTCTCGTCACACTCCAATTCCCCGGCGACTCCGGCGTCCTAAGCCGAAAACTCTTCGATCCTGTATCCCCTGTCGCTCACCTTGCATTCCAGAACTGGCCAATGCTATCATCCGACCTCTTTTATGCCGGGGATCTCAGGCAACCGTTTGGTTTTTCTCACAATTATGACGGTTCTCCCCGACGAAAAGAGGCCTTGGAGGAGGCGTCTCAATGTATAAGACTATCTATATCCCG
>CAZXNN010000357.1:0-3841 GCA_964641915.1 uncultured Nitrospira sp.
CCCGCTGCGCCCAGGGGGCCGATGCGATCCTGACGGCCATTTCTTGCAATAGCAGTCTTGCCACCGTGCCGATTACCCTTCGATGTTTGGATCGGATGGAGGTCACTCCGCAATCCTCGCGCCTCGCCGCTTGTGTCGGGACGAACCTCAACAACGACGGCATCACCCTCTACGAAGCCATGGCCGCGCTTTTTCTTGCCCAGGCGCTGGGTTATGACCTGCCGATGGCGAAACAGATTTTGATCGTGCTCGCGTCGATCATCGCAGGGGCGGGCGTCGCCGGTATTCCTGAGGCGGGGTTGATCGTGTTGCCGCTCGTGCTGGCCGCCGCCGGCCTGCCGGAACACGTCATCATCGCGGCCATCCCGCTTATCATGACGGTGGATTGGATCATTGCCCGCGCCCGCTCCGGCGTGAACGTCATGAGCGACATGCTCGTCGCCATCCTCCTTGACGCCGGGCAGGCGACTCCGGCCACAGCGCCGGCCGCGGTCCAGCCTCAATCAGAAACGGCTCCTCCCGCAGCGCCTCAGAAATTCTGAGGCGCCCTCCGCACCGCTTGTTCAACGGGAGAATCCGTCGCAAATACAACCAATGCAGATTCTCTTTCGCTGATGTACAGTGAGGAATGCGATAGTGCTGCTTCACTTTATGGATACACTCCGCAAGCCGGGAGGAGAGCATGCGTATGCTGGTACCTCATGACCAACTTGAGCAGTCCATTCTCGTGATCCGCGGCCATCGAGTCATGCTGAGCACAGACCTGGCCAAACTGTATACGGTTGAGCCGCGAGTCTTGATGCAGGCGGTGAAGCGGAATCGAGACCGCTTTCCCGCCGACTTCATGTTTCAATTAACGGAGCAGGAATTTCATCGCTTGAAGTCACAATTTGTGATTTCAAGTTGGGGTGGTCTCCGGAGGGCCTATCCCTACGCTTTCACTGAACAAGGCGTGGCCATGTTGTCCAGTGTCCTGCGCAGCAAGCGGGCCATCCAAGTGAACATCGCCATCATGCGGACATTCGTGCAGCTGCGGGAGATGATCGGCGCAAACAAAACACTGGCCAAGCGCCTGAGCGACTTAGAGAAGAAATACGACGGCCAGTTCCGCGTCGTCTTCGAAGCCATTCGTGAACTCATGACAGTGCCTGCCTCCACATCCCGCCGCATCGGCTTCAAAGCCTGACAGAGCCTTCTGGACATTTGCCGGACTCCAGCGTAGGTTGCTCTGCAGTGGCAAGGACTCCTCCCAAATACTTCTCGATGATCCGCCAGTTTCACCTGGCCGACTTCCTCACGCTGGCCAACGGCGCCTGCGGGCTTGCGGCCGTGCTGTTGAGCATGCGCTACATGGGTAATCAGTCGGCGTCCCATTTTCTCGCAGCCACAGCTTTGGCGCCGGCGGCCCTGCTCTTTGACTGGCTCGACGGCCGGGTCGCCCGATGGCGGCATAGGCAATCGCCGCTCGGGCGCGAGTTGGATTCGCTGGCCGACGTGATTTCATTCGGCGTGGCACCGGCGGCCCTCGGGTATGCCGCAGGCCTGCAGGGCGGGTGGGATTGGATTGTGCTGATGTATTTCGTCTGTTGCGGAGTCAGCCGGCTGGCCCGGTACAACGTCACCGCCGAAACCCTCTCCGCGGGTCAGGACAAAGTCGCCTACTTCGAAGGCACGCCCATTCCCACCACCGTGGTGCTCACCGGCGTGCTGGCCCTGGCCGCCTGGCAGGACCGGCTGGGCGAGCAGCTCTACTGGGGCGTCTGGACCATCGGCCCCTCCGACCTCCATCCCTTGTCACTGCTCTTCGTCCTCTCCGGCAGCTTGATGATCAGCACCATCCGCATTCCCAAACTGTAGCCACGTCAAGCGCCTCTCACGGCATCTCAACCTTCTCAATTGTCCCAATTCAGCACTCAGGACTGTCCTCTCGTCACCGGCTCACGCGCAAGATGCTCTGCTGAAAATGATTCGGCAGCAGCATGATGCAATTGGGGTTGAACCCCTGCGCTTTCAAGGTATCGATACTGCCCAGCACTTTGTCATTCTTCAGATCGATCACCGTGATGGATCCGTCGCTCAGGCCTTCCAGATTGAGCAGGCTGTTTTGGACGAAGAGGTACCGTTCATCCGGCGACAGCACGCTATGATGCGCGCCGGCCGCGGCGGGAATCGTTTTGAGGAACTTCGGCTGCCGCGGATCGGTATTGTCATACAGGTTCACATGCCCCGGCTTGGCCGTCGTGACGAACAAGCGGTCTCCCTTCGCGTTATAGAGCAGTTCCAGCGGCATCCCCTGTTCCCGTGGTCCGAAGTCATCGACCTGATGGAACGAAAATGCTGTGTTCTTCGGATCCCAGACGCCGGCCCACAGCGTCCCTTCCATCATATTGGTGATGTGCACCACCGGCGGGTCAGTCTTCGGACTGAACATGACTTCGACGGGAGCGGATTTGGCAGGTGAAGGTTTCGTCGAGATTTTGTGCGTCGAGAGAACCTTCCCCGTACTGGCTTCCAGCACCGTCACCGACTCACCCACTTCCGACATATCCGGCTTGACCGTACTGGTCACGAGTACCCGGTCGATGCCGTTGTGAATGGTGATGCCATGTGGGTAGAGAATAAAAGCCGCCGCCGGAGCCGCCGCGCTCACCGTCTTGATCGGTCGATCGGTCACGGCATCGCCCATAATCACCGCACTCGATCCCATGCAGGTGAGATACCAGGTCTTGTTATCTTCCGAGACCACGAGATCCTCGCCGACCTGGCAGTCCGGCACATCGATCGCGCGCAGGCGATAGGGGAATTGAGTGAGATTCACAACGTGCAAAATGCTTTTCCCCAGGGCCGTGATATAGGCCTTGCTCCGGTCTCGGTTGAAGAAGATATGGTGCGCGACGAGGTCGGAGGGCAGCGTAATTTCCATCAGGATCTTCCCGAAGTCCGCAGAGTCGGGATCTATGTCCATGATCGCGATCCCTTCGCGTCGCACCGGCTGGCCCGGCTTACTCTCATAGTTCAAGAGAGCCAGAATTTCCGCCGACGCCAGAGCCGTTGAGGAGAGGAGCAGCACAACCGTCAAGAAGAGGAGTCGAAAGCGTGGCATGACAGCCTCCTTTCTGGTGGGAATAGTGAAAACGGTACTCTTCTTCCATCCTCGAATCAATCGGTGAATACGCTGAGGCTGATCCACCCTAGTCCCGCCCTCTGTCTCTCAGCACTCTTCCCAGTTGCCTTGCCCGTCACGGGTCACTTCTCACGTTCCTCTATAAGCTGATGATTTCCCCCTGGGAAAGGGGTAAGCTCCGCGACAGTCATACGGTACACATGGGAGTAAAATCAGTCCGTGACCGACGAGTTAGATGTACTCAAGGCCGTGACCGCCGATTTAGAAGGGGTTGGTGTCCCTGACTGTGTGGATATGAGTGATACACCACCTGAAATAGATGAGCGCTACCGCGCCATGCTCATGCAGCGGACGGGTGAAGAGCGGCTCATCATGGGCTGTGTCATGCGGGACACCGCCCGCGCCCTTGTCGAGGCGTCCCTCAGAGAACGCGATCCTCAAGCCACGGTCGAGGCCATTCGGAAAGGGCTCTTCCTGCGTTTCTACGGACATGAGTTTGATCATGAGACCCGTGCCAAAATCCTCGCCGCCATTGAGTCTGCTGCCCTTCCCATCGCGGGGTAGTATCTCTTTGCCAGCCGTTCCCTTCTCCATCTCCGCTCGATTCACCATCCCATCCAACTCAGCACCCAGCACTCAGGACTTTCGAGCCTCACCCCGAGAGGGGCGCTATGCTGGAGTTCCCGGCGGGTTTTGGCTACACTACGCGCAGGAGAC
>CAZXNN010000358.1:0-3829 GCA_964641915.1 uncultured Nitrospira sp.
CCAGGGTTTGTTGTGCTCGGCTACGAGTTTCCAGTCGCCAGCACGCACGGCGCGTGAATACCCGATCGTGGCTTCCCAGGGACCGCCGGTGGAAACATTCTGCCGCGCCATGCTCACTCCTTTGTCAGATCGTCGTTAGGTCAGGGGAATGCGGTTCTTGTTCTGTGCGAGCCACGCCTCAAACGTCAGCAGCGCGGGATTCAGACTCCGCGCCACGGCGGGATTCCGTGGTCCACAAAACGCCTCGTTAAAATCGTGCTTGAACTGAAACATGTTACCCAGATCGTCGGCACCGGGGAACCCGAATGCCCGGTACTGCTCAGAGGTCACCGCGTTGTACCGCACCGGGTGGCCGAAGGCTTTGGTCATAGCCGCAGCCATCTCGGCTCCGGTCAAGTGCTCACCGGCAATGGCCACGGTGTTCCCGATATATTCATGGCCTTTCTTGAATATCCCGAATACACACTTGCCGATGTCTTCTGCAGCGATCCCAGGCAACTTTTTATCCCCCATCGGAAGCGTAAAGGCCAGCGTGCCATCCGGTCCCTTCTTAGGACCCATCCCGAACGAAATCATATTGTCCCAGTAGAACGACGTGAGGAGAAACGTGGTCGGCACACCGAGCTTGGTAAACTCCTGATCGGCCTCCCCCTTCGCATCGAAATGCGGGACCTTATACTTGCCCATCAGCGTGGGCATGCGGTCGTCCGTCAACGGCACCCACTTGCGTGTATCCTCCAGCGTCGACCAGACGGCATGTTGCGCGCCCGCCTTCTTGGCCGCCGTCGCCTGCGCCTTGACCTGGACATACTCTTTTTCCGGCGAGAAATGCTCCCAGAAATTCGTGAGGCAGAACACGCCATGGGCGCCGACAAAGGCGCGTGCCAGACTGTCCGCATCGTCGAGATTCGCCGCCACCACTTCGGCCCCGAGCTTCGCCAATGCCTTGGCCTTTTCCGAATTCACATCGCGCGTGATGGCGCGAGCCACGAATCCACTGCCGGGATCGCTCACGATCGCTCTCACCACCCCGCCACCCTGTGCACCAGTCGAACCAACCACTGCAATGATTTTCTTATCGGCCATGATTCACCTCCTAGACCACAAAGGGGACAGCCACCAACCGGAAGGGTGGCAGTCCCCATTACATCACAATGCCGCCGCCGGCCTGAATCGTCTGCCCCGTTACCCATCGAGCCTGGTCGCTCACAAGGAACGCGACGACCTCGGCAATATCTTCCGGCCGGCCCAATCGCTTGAACGGCGACAACTGTATCCCCATCTGCCGATAGGGCTCAGTCAAAATCCCCGTGTCCGTGAAACCAGGCGCCACCGTATTCACCGTGATCCCGCGCGGGGCCAGCTCCTGAGCAATTCCCATGGTAAATTGCTCCAGGGCACCCCGGCTTCCGAGATAGGCTGTGGCTCCGTAGTAGTGCAGCTTCGTACCCGCACTGGAAATATTCACGATCCGCCCCTGATCGCGCATGACTCTGGCCGCTTCCTGCATCGCGAAGTAGGGGCCCTTCGCATGCAAGGCCACCTGCGTATCGACGTCCGCTTCGGTGGTATCGAGGAAGGATTTCGGCACGAACTTCCCGGCATTGTTGACGAGAATGTCCACGCGACTGAATTGGGAGACTGTGTCCACAACCAACCGTCGCGCATCGGCCACCACGCTCATGTCGGCTTGCACCGCAACGGATTTTCCGCCTTTGCCCTGAATGCCCGCGACTACCGCGCGAGCCTTGCTCTCGCTCCGGAGATAGTTCACCACGACGATCGCCCCGTCCGCGGCAAGCCGCTCTGCGATTGCCTGACCGATTCCGCTCGACGCGCCGGTGACAATCGCCACCTTTCCATTCAGAGAGATCATCGACTCGTGCTCTCACACCCGGGCGACGGAAGGGGAATGCCCCACTGCCCTGAGAAGGCAATCTCCGCCAGCAACTTCCGCTCTCTCGGTTTCACTTCGCGCTGTTGCAGATAATCAGGCAGCACACTCAGCTCACCGGGGTAGCCTACCGCAATCATGGCGACCGGCTCGTAGCCGGAGGGAATATTGAGGTCGGTCCGTGCCTGCTCGACGTCGAAACCCGCCATGGAATGCGCGACGAGCCCGAGCGCGCTCACTTGCAACAGCAGATTTTCCGACGCCAGCCCAACATCGTGGAAGGCATGGCGATTCGGTCGGCTATCCTCCTCAAACTTCATGCGCGCAACAGACAGAATCAATACCGGCGCGCGATATGCCCATTTTCGATTGCCTTCCAGCAGACAGGCCAGCAGTCGGTCGTATTCAATCGGCTGGTCTTTCGTCGCCACAACGAATCGCCAGGGCTGCTCGTTACTGGACGACGGCGCCCAGCGGGCCGCTTCAAGGAGCGTGAGCAGCATGTCCAGTCCCACCGGCTGCTCAGAAAATGCGCGCGGACTCCAGCGCTGTGTCAGCAGGTCATGGAGGGGGAATTGCGTTTCCGCTGGCTTATCCATCACGCTATCCTTTGCGAGGCTCGGTCTTTCGGTCCATCTCGGGTGACCAGCCTCCGCCCAACGCCTTGTACAATTGCACGACCGACACAACGTGCAACCGGCGCGTTCCGGTCAAGGCCAGCTCGGCTTCGAACAGATTTCTTCGGGCCACCAGCACATCAAGATAATTGGCCAGGCCACCTTTGTAGCGTAGCTCCGCCAGCTTCAGCGCCGACTGCAACGCTGCCACCTGCTGCATCTGCGCCTCGCTCTGCACCCGCGTTGTGCGCACCGCAACGAGGGAATCCTCTACTTCACGAAACGCCGTGAGCACCGTCTTCTCATACTGGGCCAACGCTTGCTTCGCCTGTGCCTCAATCGCGTCCTGCTGAAACCCGAGCACCGGCCCACTCAACAACGGCGCCGCAAACCCCATCCCGCCGACGCCGAAAGAGGCCGGGTCGGTAAACAACTTCGAGAGTTGTGGGCTCGCAGCACCGAGCAGCCCCGTCAGCGAGATCTTCGGAAATCGTTCGGCCTTCGCCGCGCCGATACGGGCGGTCGCCGCCGCCAGTTGCTGTTCCGCGTCAAGCAGATCCGGTCGCCGTTGCAGCAGATCGGAGGGAAGTCCGGCAGGCACAGCAGGCGGCACCATCTGGTCATTCAATAGGCGACCGCGTGGAATGGCAAACGGCTTCCGGCCGAGCAGCACGCTCAATTGATTTTCCGCCTGCACCATCTGCCGCTCGAGTTCCGCCGCCCGCGCCGCCGCATTCGCCCGCTCCGCTTCAAATTGGTCGGTGTCCAACCGGGAGGTCATCCCCTGCTTGAGCCGGGCCTGGGCGATGCGCACCGACTCTTCCCATGAATGCAGGGTCCGCTTCGCGATATCGAGCTGATCGTCGAACTGCAGCAGATTGAAATAGCTCTCGGCCACGCCGCTCACCAGCTGCAGGATCACCGCCCGCCGGTTTTCCTCTTTTGACAGCAGGTCCGCGCGGGCTGCTTCGTTCGATCGCCGGATCCGGCCCCAGATATCGAGCTCCCACGAAAGGTTGCCTTGAAGATAATAGTTGAAGGGGTTGGCAAAGCCGGGGAACAGAAAGATCGTTTTGCGGCCGAGGTTCGGGGCATTGCCTGACGCGGTGATGCCCGGCAGCCAATCGGACCTGGCGATCAGCGCGCGCGCTTGAAACTCTTCGACGGTGGCCACGGCCTTTTGCAGATCCTTATTTTCAGCCAGCGCCATCTTGATCAGCGCCTGCAGCTGATCGTCTTTCAACAGTTCCCACCAGGGCAGATTCGCCAGCGACGGCGCATCGGCCGGGGTCTCCGCCATCCGAAAGGTATCGCCCGT
>CAZXNN010000359.1:0-3817 GCA_964641915.1 uncultured Nitrospira sp.
CTTTTCGCGCGCCGAGACGGCGCAACGTGCGCCGAGCCGCCTCCTGGCCGATTGACTCGGGGGACGCCATCAAGCTGAACTTGCGCTGCACTTCATACCACGCATCCCGCTGCATCCCGCCGGTCGCAGCATCCGTGGCGATAGGAGAGACCGAAATAGAAAAACTCGAACTACGGTACTCACCGACAAATCCATGGCTATTGGCCAATACAACTCGGCCAGACGACGAATCAAACTCGCCCCCCTCCGAATTCGTCATGCGCGGGTCCGCCGACAATGCCGCCGACTCCGCCCGCTTCGCCAGATCGATCTGCTGATCAGTTCCAAGCTTGGTACTATCGTAGAGGTCCAGGTCCGGCCAGTTAGTCGCCATTTGCGACGCCTCGGGCAGCCCCGACACCTCATCCGGCACCACCGCCTTCGCCAGCGTGCAGGTCTCATCGACCAGCCGATGCAATGACTCGATCGAGAAATCGGAGGTCGAGGTCGTCGCGGACCGTTTACCGACAAACACCCGCAACCCCAACCGCTTTTCCCGGGCCTTGCTTAACCGATCGACCACGCCGACGCGTACCTGCACGGAAAACGTTTCTCCGTCGGCGACCACAATGTCGGCCTCCGTCGCTCCGCACTGCTTGGCCCGCGTTAGCACATCCGCAGCCAACTGCGCATACCCGTTGCTCTGTTGAGGCAAATTGCTCATTTTATCGCTGCGTCCCGCCAACGGTGATTTCATCGATCTTCAAGGTCGGCAATCCCACTCCAACCGGCACGGACTGGCCGTCCTTACCGCAGGTGCCGATCCCGTTATCCAGCTTCAGATCATGTCCGACCATCGAGACCTTCGTCAGAATTTCAGGGCCGTTTCCGATCAATGTCGCTCCCTTGACTGGCTTCGTAATTTTTCCGTCCTCAATCAAATAGGCTTCACTCGCCGAGAACACAAACTTTCCGCTGGTGATATCCACCTGCCCGCCACCGAATGACACGGCGTATAGCCCGCGCTTAACCGACTTCAGGATATCGGCCGGATCCGATTCGCCGGCCAGCATAAACGTATTCGTCATGCGAGGAAGCACAATGCTTTGGTAGCTTTCTCGCCGGCCGTTGCCGGTCAACGGAATACCCATCAACCGCGCGTTCAGCTTATCCGTGATATACCCGCGAAGAATCCCCTTCTCGATCAACACCGTCCGACCGGTGGGAGTGCCCTCATCATCCATGTTGAGCGAGCCGCGGCGAAACGGGAGCGTGCCGTCATCCACGATGGTACAGACGTCAGAGGCCACGCGTTTGCCGATCAAACTGGAAAAAGCCGAGGTTTTCTTCCGATTGAAGTCTGATTCAAGTCCATGGCCGATCGCCTCATGCAGCAAAATGCCCGGCCATCCGCCGCCCAACACCACCGGCATCACTCCTGCCGGCGCATCCACCGCAGATAAATTCAGAATCGCCTCGCGAGCCGCCTCCCGGGCATATCCCAGATACCGGTTCTCTTCCTGATAGAACTCAAATCCTACCCGCCCGCCCCCGCCAAATGACCCCACCTGCCGATTGCCGTTTTCTTCAGCGATACAGGTGACTTGAAGGCGGGACAGCGGCTGCACGTCTCCAATCAACGTGCCATCCGACGTGGCCACGGCCACCACTTTATATTCTGTATTAAAGGAAGCCAGCACGTTGGTGATACGCGGATCGTAGCGCCGCGCCTCGGCATCGATCGCATTCAACAGAGCCACCCGATCGGCCGTTGCAACCTCGGCCTTCGCCCGTTCGACGGGATAGAGATCACGCGTCGGCCGCCGTTGCGTCGGAACAGGCAGACTACGGTCACCTTTGGGAGAATTGGCAATATAGCGGGCCGTATCCGCGGCGATTTCCAAATCTTTCTTGGTCAGCTCGTCTGAATAGGCAAACCCGGTTTTTTCTCCGGCGGTCGCCCGCACCCCGACTCCCTGGGAGATACTCTTCGAGGCCCGCTTGACGATCCCCTCTTCCATGGAGACAGATTCCGACACCCGCGACTCGAAGTAGAGGTCAGCATAGTCCACGTCCCGGACATTGAGCCGGTCGAGGGCATGGAACACTTCCAAATCCGTCATGCCGAATTTTGCGAGCTGCCCAGAGTCAGCCATCGATCAAGCCCCTTTGTTTCTGGACTGGAACAAGCGCGAAGTATAGCCCATTCATTTCCGCAGCCGCAATGGAACGCATCTTAACTATTGACAGACCAAGGGCTTTTACTAAATAGCGTTTGACATTACCTACCCTCGTCAGTAGACTTTGACCACCTGCCATCGAGTCTCTACGGAAAGGACATTGACTCACTTCCCATGTCACGAACACCGTCTTCACCCAACCTCGATAGCCTTTCCGAGCAGGAATTGACGAGTAAATTGGAACCGGAACTCCTGCCCAAACACGTCGCTGTCATTATGGATGGCAACGGACGCTGGGCCGAGTTTCGCAGTCTGCCCCGCATTGCCGGTCATCGGGAAGGGATCAATTCCGTCCGCGAAATGATCGCGCTGTCTCTCGAACTGGGCATTCAACACCTGACCATTTACGCATTTTCACAAGAAAACTGGAATCGACCAACGCAAGAGATTTCCGCTCTGATGGGCCTCCTGGAGCATTACCTGTCCACCGAGCGAGCCAGCCTCATTGAGCAAGGCGTTCGCTTCCGCGCAATCGGACGACTCGATGCGCTTCCTGAGAGCGCCCGGCGATGGGTCCGGACAACCGAACAGGAAACCGCGCATCTGAACAAGCTGCATCTGACTGTGGCGCTCAGTTACGGCGGACGAACCGAGATCGTCGACGCCGTTCGCAGCATCGTGAAGGATGTTCAGGCAGGATCGCTTCGGCCTGACCAGATCGACGAAACGTTGCTATCCCGCTATCTCTACACCCACCCGCTTCCTGACCCCGACCTGTTGATTCGCACCAGCGGCGAGACCCGCATCAGCAACTTCCTCCTCTGGCAGCTGGCCTATACCGAGCTCTACTTCACATCAACACCCTGGCCCGACTTTCGGCGACGTGAGTTTCTGCTTGCGTTGATCGAATATCAGCGACGCGAGCGCCGATTCGGCCGGGTCCTGAGTACCGTGTCTTCCTAACCGCACGTGGATAATCTCAGCCCAGTAGATGTGTATGGCAGCCGGGGAACAGGACCGACTACGCCTGCCTCCACGCCAGCTCGCCGCTTCGATGCCCGGCGTGTCTACACCGCGCTGATCGGCATTCCAATCGTCTATGCCATCATTCGCTATTTGCCCTCTTGGGGTTTGACCCTGCTGGTGATCATAGGCGGAGCCATCGCCCTGCTTGAGCTCACGCGCATGGGCTTCGGCGATCGTCGAAATCCGGCGCTGACCGGACTCGCGCTTGGACTTACGGCGCTCTTGATTGTCCGTCTCCACTGGGCATTTTCGATAGAGGCCATCCTGCTATCGGGTCTCGCCGGTGCGCTGCTAGCGATGCTCTGGTCCTCAAATGTCATCACGTCCCGTTTCCACGACACGGCCGTCGCCCTATTCGGCCCCCTCTATATCGGACTCACCCTCAGCACGCTGGTTTCAACACGCGCCCTGCCATCCGGCGAATGGCTGATCGTCTTTATCGCATTGGTCACCTGGGCCAGCGACATCGGCGCCTACTACGCAGGAACACTCTGGGGACGCCATCCCCTGGCCCCGTCGATCAGCCCCAAGAAATCCATAGAGGGATTGGCAGGAGGATTGGCCCTGGCCATGGCAGTCGCCCTTCTGACACAGCTCTGGCTGGTTCCGCAATTGACCATGCTTCACGCATT
>CAZXNN010000360.1:0-3782 GCA_964641915.1 uncultured Nitrospira sp.
GCCCGAGCGATTCCATCTACACTCCCGAATTCCTTGAGCAGTTTGGTGCGCTTGATCTCGCCGATGCCGAGGATGTGGTCGAGCTTGGAGGCGGTGAAGGCCTTGCCGCGCAGCTTGCGATGATAGGTGATGGCAAACCGGTGGGCTTCGTCCCGGATGCGTTGGACGAGATGGGTGGCGGGGGCATTCGGCCTCAGTAAGATAGGATTCTTACGGCCGGGAAGAAAGATGCGTTCGTCCTTTTCGCCGCGGGCTTTGGCCAGGCCCATGATGGCCTGATCGCGATGGCCGACCTGCTTCAGTCCTTCCATGGCGGCGGACAATTGTCCCAAGCCCCCGTCGATCAGGATCAGGTCCGGTCTGGCGAGCTGTTCCGAGTCTCCATATCGCCGGGCCACCACTTCCTGCATGCTCGCAAAATCGTTGGCGCCGATGACTGTCTGGATCTTAAAGCGACGATAATCCGCCTTCTTCATCTGGCCGTCTTCCCATACGACCATGGAGGCGACCGACTGATTGCCCATCGTATTGGAGATATCGAATCCCTCAATGCGCCGGGGCGCTTTCTCCAGATGCAGCAGCCGCTTCAAGTCTTCAACGGCCTGCCGGTCGAGCGCTTCATCCCACAGATGATTGGCCGCCGAAGCTGCGGCATTTTCTTCGGCCAGCAGGACTAATTGGTGCTTCGTCCCCCGTTCCGGGGCGAGGACCTTCACGCCTGAGCCACGTTTGTCGCTCAGCCATTGCTCGATGAGTTCCGCGTCGGCGAGCGCGGTGGGTACCAGCAGCTCTTTGGGCGGCTGGCCGTCTTTGTTGTAAAACTGCTCGATGGCGGACCGGACCAGATCTTCATCGCTGACATCGGCCGATTGCGGCCAGAAGAAATCCTTCCGTCCGATCAACAGCCCTCCACGCACAAACAGCAGTTGCAGATCCACAGCCGTGCCTTGCCGCGCCAGGCCGATCACATCCTGGTCGGTCGCCGCCGTTTGCGTGATGCGTTGCTTCTCCAGCGTGCGTTCGATCTTGAAGAGCCGGTCGCGCAGCCTGGCCGCTTCTTCATACTCCTCCCGCCCGGCGGCTGCTTCCATCTGCGCGCGAAGATCGTCCAGCAGTTCATGGTCGCGGCCTTCCAGGAATTGGCGGATCTGGCCGACGATTTTGAGATAGTCCTCCTGCGATTGGTTTCCCGTACAGGGTGCCATGCAGCGCTTGATTTCAAATTCGAGGCAGGCCCGCTCGGCAGTTCCGTCGATGTCGATGGTGCAGGTGGCGAGCGGGAACGACTTTTTGATGACCTTCAAGGTCTCCCGGAGGGCGCCGGCCGGCGTATAGGGGCCGTAGTAAAGGGCGCCGTCTTTCTGGACTCGGCGGACGATGGAGAGCCGCGGGAAGCGGTCTTTGATTGGTAACCGGAGGTAGGGATACTGCTTGTCGTCGCGCAACACGACGTTGAAGCGCGGCCGGTGACGCTTGATGAGATTGCTTTCAAGGATGAGGGCTTCCAGCTCCGAGCGGGTGACGATGGTTTCGAGATCGGCAATCTGGCCGACGAGTAAGGTCGTTTTGGGAGAATGGTCGGCGCCGCGCTGAAAGTAGGAGCGGACACGGTCGGCCAGCGAGGCAGCTTTGCCGACATAGAGCAACTCACCGGACGCGTCTCGAAAGAGGTACACGCCAGGATTGTCGGGCAGGTGGTCGAGTTTAGACTGGAGATCAGTTGCAGCAGGCATAGAGCGGTCAGCTTTCAGCTGTCAGCTTCAGTGTCGATCTGATTGGACTTTTACCTCATCATACTACGGTGGGAAGATGAGGCGGGCAACTCGGTTTGAGATTCCAAAGCTGAGCGCTGACGGCTGATTGCTAACCGCGTGCTCAGCGCAGCGTGCGGAGGAACGACGGGCTCAGGGTGCCGCGCGCGACTTCGGCCACCGGCCCCTTCATGGTGAGCGAAAACTCTTTCGCCACGTCGATATTCAACGTTCCGCCCGGCATCTTGACCGTCACCGGACTCTTCACCAACCCCAGGCGAACCGCCGCGCTGGCGGCGGCACAGGAGGATGACCCGGAGGCTTGCGTCTCTCCGGCGCCGCGCTCCCAGATCAAGATGAAGATTTCTTTGGGGCCGGTCGGGACGGCTAATTGGACATTCGTCCGTTTCGGGAAGAGCGTGTGGTTCTCCAGAACAGGGCCAAGCTTCAGCAGATCTTCGCGCGACCAGGATTCTCCCGCCTGCTTGAAGATTACGCAATGGGGGTTCCCGACGCTCACACCCGTGAAGGACAACGCACGCCCGGCCGCTTCAATCGGCTGCTGAATCAATTCATCGACTGCCATGGTGCAGGGAAGCGCCGCCGGCTTGAACGTGGCTTGCCCCATCTCGACCGTCACGGCACTCGCATCGCCATGGCGATCCACATGTAAATCGATTGTGACGAGGCCGCCTTTGGTTTCGACGGTAAAATGTTTCTTCTTCGTTTTCCCTGTCGCATGCAGATAACGGGCGAAAATGCGCAGGCCGTTGCCGGACTTCTCCGCTTCGCTGCCGTCCGGGTTGTAAATGCGCAGGCCGAAATCGGCTTTCCTGCTCGGGACGAGCGCCAGGATGCCGTCGCTGCCCAGGCCCCAATTGCGGTCGCAGACCGCTTTGATGTTCTTGGGCGTCAGTTTGAAGGTCAGTTCTTTGGGATCCATCACGATGTAATCATTACCGAGGCCGTGACCGCGAAAAAATCCGTTCTTCATGCGAAGGCTCCTTTGGTATCTCGTCGTTCGTGAAGCGTGAAGCGGGGGGAACAATACTGTGGCTGGGCCGGAATCGTCAATGGGGAAAGGACGAATACTGATCTGAATTCTGGCATGCCTTCTTCTCGAGCGACGAACGCCGCCTCACGAAATTTAGACGATCTTCACTCCCTGGGGCCGTTCGATGAGCTCGATCTCGTAGCCATCGGGGGCGTCAATGAAGAGAAATCGGCTGCCGGACGATGTCTGGGTCGGGCCGTCCGTGATTTTGACGCCCTTGGCAGTAAGAGACGCAATGGTGTCGTCCAGGCTCTCCACCTGAAAGGCGAGATGGACCAGATCTTCCTGTACCTTCACGGGTCCGCTCGGAGGAAAGCTGGTGAGTTCGATCAGTTCGTCGCTGTTCGGGACTCTCAAAAACGCCAGGTGCGACCCGCGCGGGGACGTCTTGCGCTCGATCACCTCAAGGCCCAGCACCTCGCGGTAGAAGGCGATCGTCTGCTCCATGTCACTGACGCGCATTCTGGTATGGAGGAGTTTGGTTACTTTCATAGGGTCACCCGCCTTTTCTTGTCGGTCCGGCCGTTTTCCGCAGGAGCATTTCCGCGCTGCCTGGTATCAAAAAGTCCGGCATGGGGCCGATTTCCTGAAAGCCGTGCTTTTTGTAGAAAGCCCTCGCTGGTTCGTTGAAATCGGATACGCAGGCAAACAGGTTCTTGGTTCTTGCGAAGACCGAGTGTTCTACATGGGCCAGGAGTGCCCCGCCGACGCCTGAATTCCTCGCCCATGGAGCCACTCCGAGCAGCTCCAGATAATCTCCCAGCAAGAACTTCTCCCGGATCAAAGCCACGCCCGCGATCTTGTCGGTGACCACGGCGACAATTGCGTCTCGCCCTTGGGGGATCGGGGCAAAGATCCGGGTCCAGTCGATGCTGGTATAGCCGAGGGTCTTCCAGGGATCGGAGTCCGCCAGGAATTGCACCACGGCGTCACGGTCGGCGGCCTGCATAGATCTGATGTGGGGTATATTCATGGGT
>CAZXNN010000361.1:0-3766 GCA_964641915.1 uncultured Nitrospira sp.
GTCGGAAGTCAGACCTGAGTCGCCGCACTGATCGCGTCTTCGGCCCGCTCCTTCCTCCGTCACTCGAGTCCAAGACAATATCATCATTTTCAAAGGAGGAACCCACATGGGTTCGAAGATCTACGTCGGTGGGTTGCCATATGCGGCGACCGAACAACAACTCAGTGAACTGTTTGCCGCGCATGGAGCTGTCGAGTCTGCGCGCGTGATCACGGACAAGTTCACCGGCCAGTCACGGGGCTTCGGCTTCGTGGAGATGGCCTCTGATTCTGAAGCTCAAGCGGCTATTACGGCATTGAACGGCGCCGATTTCGGCGGCCGTACCTTGACCGTCAATGAAGCGCGCCCGCAGGAGCCCCGCACTGGTGGCGGTGGTGGCGGACGCGGCGGATTCGGCGGCGGTGGTGGCCGTGGTGGTAACGGTGGTGGTGGGGGCGGCAAGCGCGACCGCTGGTAATACATTCTGTGCCATGGGTCGTGAAGGGGCTGTCACCTTGCGGTGACAGCCCCTTCGGCGTTTCTGCGGTCGGTCTTGTCATTTCAAAGACGAGGGTGATAAGACAGCTTGTCGGATGGCCGGTCCGCTGTTCCAAGGAGGAAGCTCGTGGAGACTCAGGCAGGGGGGTGTGCTTCGGTGGTTCCGCTCTCGAATCTCCAGTCATTTTCATTCCGCCAGAACCCGGTGCTGGTTGTGGAAAACTTCTGGTCGGCCGATGAGCGGCAGTATTTCCGCGACGCGATGAAACAGGCGGCCTGGAAGAGTTTGTCGGATCTTCCCAAGGTGCGGGAAGATTTCCCTGATTCAGGCAATTGGGCGAAAGCGGAGATCGGCCCGGCGCAGGGAAATCGATTCTTGTCCCGGTTGCAGCTGCCTTGTATTCAGGAACACATGGAATCGTTCCCGAACATCATCGGCCGCCACATGGGGTTCAGCTATTACTCGTATTCGGCCGGCGATTGTCTGCTGACGCATGACGATACCGATCAGGGACAGCCGGTCGGTGGCCGGCGGGCCCCGTCACGGCGAATTGCGCTGGTGAGCTATTTCCACGAAGAGTGGCAATCGGATTGGGGCGGGGAATTGATTGTCTATGCCACCCGTTCGACCCACACGGCGGAGAAGCCGGCGTTGTCCGTTACGCATTGTATCGAGCCTCGTCCGGGTTCCCTGGTCATGTTCACCGTGCCGCGGTTTCACCGGGTGTGCCGGGTCGATCACACCGCCGGTCAGCACCGGCGGCTCTCCATCGCAGGGTGGTTTATGACGGAACATGCTTCGTGATCCCGCCTGATTTGAAGGCGCACGGTATCTCTCGTCCGGATGAATGAGGTCGAAGTGAGGGATTATCCGAACCAGTCGACGTCGTTTGCCGCGTTTCCCTGATGCAAATTGAGTGTCGGAGGGGGACTCTGGAGGACATCGCGGATCAGCTGAATCAAAGCAGCTTTTTCAAACGGCTTTTGCAGGAATGGCAGTGTGCCTCGCTTGATCCCGTGGCTGGTGAGTTCCTTGTCCGGATTCCCCGACATCAAGATGATTCTCAGTCCCTGGCGCATCGTGGATGCGCGCATGGCCAGCTCATGCCCATGAACATGGGGAAACTCGTTCCCGCTCGAAGCCAGTTGGAATCCGGGCGGGGGGAGGACCAAGTCGGTCACCAGGACATCAATGGGCCCTGCGTGCTTTGAACAGATTTTCAATGCCTCCGAACTGCCATCCGCTTCCAGGACCGTGTAGCCTTCAGGCTGGAGGAGTGCGCGGCACAACTTGATGATGGACGGCTCGTCATCCACGACGAGAATTGTCGCGGGTGAGCGAGAAGCTGGGTTATTGGCGGCAGTGTGGTCCATACGGGTCTACTACTTAATCGGATAGGTTCAGCCTATTCTTGAGCGTGCGTCGGTGCCAGAAAATTTGTATTTTGTGCCGAGCTTGTGACGGCAGGTGCAGGCGGGTTAAGCGAATAGCCCTCGAAAGGACCGGGGTTATCTGGACTAGGACGGTGAGGCGGCAGAAGCGGGCTGTTTCCAGCCTCCTCCCAGGGCCTTGAAGAGGCTGACCATATCCGTCAATCTCGCCCGTTCAGTCAGGACCACTTGGGTTTCGGCCGAGAGCACAACCCGTTGGGCATCGAGTACATCCAGATAATTCACCAGGCCTTTGCGATATCTGACGGTGGCCAGAGTGACAGACGTCCGGGCGGCCGTGAGCTGTTTCTGTTGGCGAGCCAGCTGCTCGGCTCTGCTGTTCAGGGATACCAGCAGATCGGCCACTTCCCGAAAGGCCTGGAGGATGGTCTGCTGATAGCTTTCGAGCATTTGCTGGTAGCGCGATTCCGCCTGGTCCAACCGGGCCACGTTGGTGCCCCCAAGAAAAATAGGCAGGGTGATCGATGGGCCGATGCTGTAGTTCCAGCTGTTGCCTGAAAACCAGTTGGCGAATTCGGCGCTCTGCAGGCCGCCTTGCCCGGTGATGGACAGGGTGGGGAAGAAGTAGGCGCGGGCCTGGCCGATTCGGGCATTGGCGGCGATCAGCGTGGATTCGGACTGGAGAATGTCCGGTCGCCGTTCCAGCAATTGAGAGGGAAGGCCGACGGGAATCTCCGGTTGGGTTACTGTGGCTCCGAGGGATTTGCGGGGGAGATCCATTGTGCCGGGCGAAGAACCGGTGAGGACTTCAAGCCGATGCAGTTCGATGGCCCGGCTTCGAGTCAGGTCGGGGATCAACCCGCTGGCTTCTGCCAGCAAGACGTCGGTCCTGGCCACATCCAGATCGGAGGCGAGGCCGACGGATGCCCGCTTCTTGATAATGTCCAAGGATTCCTGTCGTACTGCGACTGTTCTGGTGGCGATCTCAATCTGCTCATCGAGCTCGCGGATGCGGAAGTAGGACTGCCCGAGGTCGCTGATCAACGAGAGGGCGACGGCCCGGGCATCCTGTTCATTCGCGCCGACCTCCGCGATGGCCGCCTCCTCGCCGCGGCGGATCCGCCCCCAGAAATCCAGTTCCCAGCGCAGATCCAAAGACCCGTTCCAGAGGTCAAATGTGCTGCCGGGGGTGGCGAACACCTGTGGCCCAGGCTGGCCGCCGCGCGCAAGCCCCAGGCCCGCGAGCGTATTTTTCGATATAGCCAGGTTGCTGTAACTGCCCTGTAGATTGACCTGGGGATAGAGCCCTGCAGAGGCGGACATGACGGCTGCCCGGCTTTCCAGCACGCGGGCCACGGCGCGTTTCACATCGTGATTCTGTTGCAGGGCGCGCTCGATGAGGCTTGTGAGTTCGTCATTCCCGAATGCGCGCCACCATTCGGCATCGGGCTGTTGATCGCCGGGAAATTGCGCCGGATCTGCTTCGGCGATGTTCGACCAATGGTTCGGAACGTCGACGGCCGGGCGCTCATAGTTCTTTCCCTGTACACAGGCTGTCAGGCTCAGAGCGGTTAGCGCGATGGTGAGAATCGACATGCGTCGCGTCATGGCGCCGGCTCCTGCTGGTGAGTCGCGGCAGGGCGGGAGGTGGATGCTGCCGGACCGGCGGGTTGGCGCTGGATGAACACGTCGACTTGTTGGCCGGCATAGACGGGAAACGGTGGACGATCGAATCTGTAAATAATCTGGAGTACCCGCGTGTCGACCCGCTCGCTGTTGTCCCCGGTCAGCGATTTCTTTGGCACGACATAGGGCTCGATCCGGACGAACGTCAGCGGGATCTTCGTGCCGGCCATGGATTTGAGGGAGGCCACTCCTGATGCCTGTGGAGCAACCA
>CAZXNN010000362.1:0-3742 GCA_964641915.1 uncultured Nitrospira sp.
ATATTCGTCCGTACTGGTATAGGCCGGATCGCAGAACACCCTATGGTGCTGGCCCTTGATTTCATCGAGGGTATAGCCGAGGGTCTTCAGGAAATTGTCGTTGGCCTTGATGATCGTGCCATCCATATTAAACTCAATGGCGGCATAAGCCCGGTCGATCGCGTCCATAATCCCCTGCATGTTCTGGCGGGCAATCTCCTGTTCCGTAATGTCATAGCGCACGCCGAGGTACTTGCGGGGCTTACCGGTCTTCTTATCAACGAAGGGCGCAATCACGGCGTCTACATAATAGGGTGTCCCATCCTTAGCGCGATTTTTCACCACGCCGCGGAAGATTTGCCCCCGGCCAATCGTGGCCCACATCTGCTTGAACACGTCCTTGGGCATGTCCGAGTGGCGGGTGGTATTGTGTCCATGCCCGATCAACTCGTTCTTCGGATATTTTGACACGTGGATAAACTTGTCGTTGACCGTCACGATGTCGCCCTTGAGGTCGGCTTCCGACACGATACTGGTCGTGTTCATGATATCGACGCGCACCTTGAGCTCGTCGCGGAGATCCTCCAACTCCCGCTGTTGCGCGGTCACATCGATCGCAAAGGCCACGACCTTGACCGGCTTGTCACCAGCACCAACCATCGGCACGTACGAAGCCTGAATCCAGACGTCCTTATTTCCCTTCCCAAGCCGCTTGAAGACGCCCGCTTCGGACTCGCCGCAGTTCAGTTTGGCCCAGAACGCCGCATACTCGGGGCTGCTGACGTACGTTGACTCGCAGAACATCCGATGGTGCTGCCCCTTGATCTCATCAAGGGTATAGCCCAGGGTTTTCAGAAAGTTTTCATTGGCCGTGATGACGGTGCCGTCAAGGTTGAGTTCGATCGCGGCCATCGCCTTGTCGATGGCCTGTGTCTTCCTCGACCAATCGTTCGCCCCACCGCGCTTATTGCCCGCTGCCTGTGCTTTTTTGTTCGTTGCCATCGAGGTTCTCCTTTGCCGTGTGGGTTGCCTGGTTTTCGAGCTCTTCTCCTGCGAGCTTTCCTGTTTGCCCTATGCCGCGGCCACTGTGGCCTCCTTCAGGTCGCCGTCCGACAGGAGGCGGCCCATATCCAGAAGCGCCACCAGCTTGTCGCCGAATTTCCCGATTGCGTTCATGAAACTCACATCCACATTGGCCCCGAACTTCGGCGGCGGCTGGATATCCTTCTTGTCGATGTTCAACACGTCCGAGACGGAGTCGACGACGAGGCCCATCACCTTATCCCGCACCACCACCACGATGATGACCGTGAACGCCGTATACTCGATCGTCGGCATGCCGAACTTCGTGCGCAGTTCCACAATCGGCACGATGGTTCCTCGCAGATTCAAGACGCCTTTAATATGGGACGGGGTATTGGGAATCTTGGTCACAGCCGTGTAGCCTTTGATCTCCTGCACGCGGAGAATGTCCACCCCGTAGAGTTCGTCGCCCAGATTGAACGTCAAGAACTGGCTGCCGTCCGTGGTCAGCCCGATCTGTTGATTCAGCTCTTTCGTCGCAGTCTCCAGTGCCGCTTCGGCCATGGCCTCCTCCTTTGCAATCCGCTCGCTTCGGATGCATCGCTCTTAGGGTTGCAACTCCCTACCCCCTGACCCCCTGCCACACCTTGTCGATGTGAATTTCCTTGTTCGGATTGACGCGCTCTGCCCGCTCTAACAGAGTCTCTCTTGACTCGGGACGATCCGGATCCGGCACGCAACAATCGCCGATCGGGCATACAGAGGCGCACTGAGGTTCATCGAAGTGACCGACGCACTCCGTACAACGCTCATACGTGATCACATAAATGCTGTCGTCGACTCCCTGCCTCTCTCCAACGTGACACCCCCGTTCCTGCGCCGCGCTGCGTTTATCAAAAATCGCCTGATTTGGGCATGCCGGCAGACACGCATCACAGGCGATGCAGTTGTTGTTGATCATGAGTGCCATGAGGAGACCTCTCAAGATTGAACGTACGCACGATCCAAAGGTGGTAGTCGGATCGAGCGGCACAGCTGCGTTAAAATACGTGCTCTGTTTACACGGCGTGCAGCAGGTGCCCCATTTTTTCCTTCTTCGTGCGCAAGTACCTCACGTTTGCCGCGCGGGGTGAAATCTCGATCGGGACGCGCTCCACGACCTTGAGCCCGTACCCTTCGATTCCGACGATCTTGCGAGGATTGTTCGTGATGAGCCTGATCCGGCGTAGTCCGAGGCCCGCGAGAATCTGTGCCCCGACACCGTAGTCTCTCAAATCCGCTTTGAAGCCGAGCTGCAGATTCGCCTCGACCGTGTCGCTGCCCCGATCTTGAAGGCCATAGGCTCTGATTTTATTGAGGAGGCCGATGCCGCGCCCTTCTTGATTGAGGTACAGCAGCACGCCACGCCCCTCGTGCTGGATCATCTCCATGGCTTGGTGCAGTTGGTCGCGGCAGTCACAGCGCAACGAGCCCAACACATCGGCGGTCAGGCAACCGGAATGTACCCGCACCAGAACGGAATCTCCCCCCTCCACACGCCCTTTCACCAAGGCAAGATGCGTCATGCCGTCGATCTCGTTTTCAAGCGCGACCACCTCGAACTCGCCGAACTTCGTCGGCAGGGTCGTGTTGGCCGTCCGATGCACAAACGTCTCGCGCTTCATGCGGTACTCGATCAGCGACTTGATCGTGATCATCTTCAGCTTGTGCTTCTTGGCGAACCTGGTCAGTTCCGGCACACGCGCCATCGTGCCGTCGTCATTCATGATTTCGCAGATCACTCCGGCTGGGTAGAGCCCTGCTAACCGCATGAGATCGACTGAGCCCTCCGTTTGGCCGGCCCGCTGCAAGACTCCTCCTTGCTGTGCCTTGAGGGGGAAGATATGTCCGGGCCGAGCCAAGTCTCCAGGTTTGGCCTTGGCATCAATCGCCACCTGGATCGTCTTGGCTCGATCAGCCGCTGAGATGCCCGTCGTAATGCCGTGCTTGGCATCGATGGACACGGTGAAGGCGGTCCCGAACGTCGCGGTGTTTTCGACCGCCTGTTGAGGGAGATGCAGCTCTTGCACTCGTTGGGGAGTTAGGGCGAGACAGATCAAACCGCGAGCATGTTGGGCCATGAAGTTGACGGCCTGGGGCCTTACATGTTGGGCGGCCATGACCAGATCGCCTTCGTTTTCCCGGTCTTCGTCATCCACTAAAATGATGAACTCTCCCCGCTTAATGTCACGGATGGCGGCTTCGATGCTGTCGAACGGAGACTTTGTCGTGGGCATGCTCACCGTCTCGTTAAATGATGGTTTCCAGTTCCAGGCTCGAATGTGTTCCTGAAACCCCGGAACTTAAAACATTTCATCCACACTGAGGGCTCCTCCGCCATGGCAATATCTGTGAGCCGGCGATCTCTTATTGCTCTTTCAATGATTCTTGTTCGGTTATCGCTCGCAAAGCTGAACGCGTAGTACTACTTCTTCTATGGCGAACAACTACGCTGTAGACAGCAATCCGAAGATCCGACAAAATCCATGATGGGCTATGAAAGCAATGGAGAGGCGGCGTACGAGCACGACGTCACGAGCAGATCGTGCCGACACCAGAAACAGCTGCAGACGGGCACCAGGATTGGCCTGACAGCGAAGTCCAGCCACTTGGACAGCTTGTCTTCTGGTTAGGACTTTTATACCACTTGAGTTCTAAGTCCAAGTGCAACACTACCAGGCCAGATGGGTTATGGTGTTGC
>CAZXNN010000363.1:0-3735 GCA_964641915.1 uncultured Nitrospira sp.
GGTTCCCATGGCTGAATCGTGATGAGCCGCGCTTCCGGAGTCGAGATGTTGGCGATCTGTTTGAGCGGCGTCATGGTGCCGTAGTAATCGACCCGAATGCCGTCCAGGAGCGCCACCGAGGCTCGGCCCGTGCGGAGACCGGCAAGGTCCCGCTTGAGGTGTTCCACGGCATTGTCCATGTGGGTCGTCAGGGTTTGCTTGACTGCAGCTGCGTTCGACATGGCGGTACTCCGTAATGAGCTAGCGCGGGCTGATCGTGACCAGCGTGCCGATGGGTTCGCCGAGTGCGACCCGCTTGAAGTTCCCCTGCTCGGTCAACTTGAACACGATGAGGGGAAGATTGTTGTCCATGCAGAGGCTGATGGCCGTCGAGTCCATCACTTTCAGATTCTGATTCAGAATCGAGAGGAACGGGATCTCGTTGTACTTCTTCGCCGAGGGATTTTTCACCGGATCGGCATCGTAAATCCCATCGACTTTGGTTCCCTTGAGGATGACCTGAGCGCCGATTTCCATGGCGCGGAGGGCGGCAGCCGTATCGGTCGAGAAGTAGGGATTGCCGGTGCCCCCGGCAAAGATCACGACGCGGTTTTTTTCCAGATGACGGATGGCCCGCCGGCGAATGTAGCCTTCGGCCAGTTGGCGCATTTCAATGGCGGATTGGACGCGGGTGATGACGCCGACCCGTTCGAGGGCATTCTGGAGAGCGAGGGCATTCATCACGGTGGCGAGCATGCCCATGTAGTCGGCAGAGGCCCGTTCCATCCCGGATGCGCTGGCCGCGAGCCCGCGGAAAATGTTGCCGCCGCCGATGACGACGGCAACTTGGACATCCAGGGCAACGACAGAGGCGATTTCTTGTGCCAGTCCCTCAAGGACAGATGGCTGAATCCCGTAGCCCTGCTCACCGGCCAACATCTCCCCGCTGACTTTCAAGAGGAGGCGCCGGTATTTCGCCGAACTCATGCTTGGCCTAACTGAAAGCGGGTGAACCGGCGGATGTTCATGTTCTCGCCGATCTTGGAAATCTTCTGCGCCACCAGGTCTTTGACCGTGACGCTCGGATCCTTGATGAAGGATTGTTCCAGCAGGCAGTTCTCCTGATAGAACTTTTCCAGCTTGCCTTCCACGATTTTCGGCAAGGCCGCTGCGGGCTTGCCCAGTTCCTTCGCTTGCCCTTCGAAAATAGCCTTCTCTCGTTCGACCAGGTCTGCGGGGATGTCCTCGCGTTTGACATATGATGGATTGGCTGCGGCGATCTGGAGCGCCAGGTCGTTCACGAAGGCTTTAAATTCTTCGTTGCGCGCCACAAAGTCCGTTTCGCAATTGACTTCGATCAAGACGCCGATCTTCCCACCCATATGAATATAGGAATGGATCAACCCCTGATTCGTTTCACGTCCGGCTTTCTTGGCGGCCGCGGCCAGGCCTTTTTGCCGAAGGTAGTCGATGGCCTTCTCGACATCGTCGCCGTTTTCCGTCAACGCCTTCTGGCAATCCAGGATGCCGGCGCCGGTTTTCTCCCGAAGTTCTTTCACAAGCTGACTTGATCCTGCCATGGTCCTCTATCCTTACGCGGTGAGAGAGATCGTCGTGAATATTAGGTTGTCGAATGCGCTATGCGACGGGGGCCGCGCTCACTGCGGCCGGCTTTCCGCCTGCTGCCGGAGCCGCCTGGAAATCGGCTTCATCGCGCTGCGTCTTGATATGCGCGCCTTCGATGCAGGCGTCCGCAATCTTCGAGGTGATTAGCTTGATGGAGCGGATGGCGTCGTCGTTCCCCGGGATCGGGTACGTGATGTTATCGGGGTCGCAGTTGCTGTCCAGAATCGCGATGACGGGGATCCCCAGTCGGGTCGCTTCCTGCACGGCGATTTTTTCAATGCGGGTATCCAGCACGAAGATGGCGCCCGGAAGGCCGCGCATGGTCTTGATGCCGGAGAGATACTTCTGCAATTTGACGATATCTTTCTGCATGAGCATGATTTCTTTTTTCTTCAGACCATGCTCGGTCGGGTTTTGCAGCGTCGTTTCCATTTTTTTCATCTTGTCGATGCTGAGACGAATGGTTTTGAAGTTCGTCAGCATGCCTCCGAGCCAGCGCTGGTTCACGTAAAACATATTTGCGCGGGTCGATTCCTCCTGGAGAATTTCCGCGGCTTGCCGCTTGGTGCCGACGAAGAGAACGGTTTCACCGGCTGCGACGGTGTCCCGGACGAAGGCATAGGCCTGTTCCATCCGCGTGAGCGTCTGCTGCAAGTCGATGATGTAGATGCCGTTGCGTTCACCGAAGAGATACTTCTTCATCTTTGGATACCAGCGGTTCGTCTGGTGTCCAAAGAGCACGCCTGCTTCCAGCAATTCCTTGATCGCGACCACTCCCATGCCTTCACCTCCCTTCGAGGCTTGCAGAGCACCCGGCGTGCGGGTGAGGGGAACGAATCCCCTTATTCTCAAGCCAAGCAGCGCTTTTCTTCGCTGATGTTAAATTTAAGTACTATTTCTGCTGACGCCGATGGTGTGAGCAGAGCTATCCGATGCACCTCTAAAGCCTCGGCACGCTATCATAGCTACGGTGGATTTTCAAGCGGTTAGGTGTGAGGTTCATGCTCAGGATCGATAGCTCGCGTTGATGCGAACATAGTCGTACGACAAGTCGGTCGTCCACATGTGGGCCGCTGCCTCTCCTTGCCCCAGATCGACCGAGATCGTAAATTCCTTCTGCTTGAACACCTGTGCGATTTTCCGTTCCGCGGCCAGTCCTGTGCCCATACCTCGTTTGACCATCACGACCTTGTCGAAGCGTACGGTCACTCTGTCGGGATTGATGGGAACGCCGGATCGTCCGAGGGCGCCCATGACACGTCCCCAGTTGGCGTCTTCACCGAACAGGGCCGTCTTGACTAAATTGGAGGTGGCGATCGTGCTGGCCGCTCGCTTGGCCGCTGCGACGGTCTTCGCTCCGCCGACGGCGATTTTCACTACTTTCGTGACACCTTCGCCGTCTCGGCAGATGGCCAGGGCCAATGCCTGAGAGGCTTCGGTCAGCAATTGCTCAAATTGACGATAGTGTTTGGTGCCCGATTGGATGGGCGCATTCTTCGCCAATCCGTTGGCCAGGCAGAGGACCGTATCGTTTGTGCTGGTGTCGCCGTCCACGGTAATGCAGTTGAAGGATTGATCGACTGCGGATTTCAGCGCGCGCTGCAGTGCGGCCGGCGCAATGGCGGCATCGGTAGTCAAGTATCCGAGCATGGTGGCCATATTGGGATGGATCATGCCTGAACCTTTGGCCATGCCTCCGATGGTCACGACTCGGCCGCCGATTCTGGCTTGCACGGCGACGGTTTTCGGGCGTAGGTCAGTCGTGAGGATGGCCTGAGCGGCCTGGCGTCCGCCTGAGCGGCTGAGATTTGCAATCAATGTCGGGATGCCTGCCTTCACGCGATCGATCGGGAGCACCCGTCCAATGACGCCGGTCGATCCAACGAAGACCTGATTCACCGGAATTGCCAGGCCCTTGCTCGCGGCAGTAGCCATGGCAACAGCCGCTTGAAGTCCTTTGGCGCCGGTGCAGGCATTGGCGTTCCCGCTGTTGACGATGATGGCGCGGCCACGACGCTGCCGGAGATGACGGCGATCGAGAATAACCGGTGCAGCCACGACGCGGTTCTTCGTGAAGACCCCTGCAATGGGGCCTGTGACGGTCGATACCACGAGAGCCAGGTCGAGGAT
>CAZXNN010000364.1:0-3723 GCA_964641915.1 uncultured Nitrospira sp.
CCTTCAATTCCAGGTCCATTTCAGCGCGCAGCCGATGAACTACCAGGAGCTGCCGGCGGTCATCGAATGGTCGCATCAGCTCGGTGCGCGGGTGCTCAATGTGTTCTTCATGGTCTGCACAGGCCGCGGCGAAGAACTCACGGACATTACGCCGGCGCAGTACGAGGAAGTGCTGGGCTACCTGGTCAATTGCCAGGACAACTATAAGGGCATGCTGGTCCGCGCCCGTTGCGCCCCCCACTTCAAGCGATTGGCCTATGAGAAGGATCCGAACTCTCCCATCACGAAAGCGACCGGCTACATGGGCGGCGGCTGCCTCGCCGGCACCAACTATGCACGTGTGACGCCGAACGGTGAATTGACGCCCTGTCCCTATATGCCGCTCTCTGCCGGCAATGTCCGCGAGAACAGCTTCGTCGATCTCTGGGAAAAGTCCGACGTCTTCAATTCCTTCCGCTACCCGCAGCTCAAGGGGAAATGCGGCGACTGCGAATATACCGACATCTGCGGAGGCTGCCGCGCCCGCCCCTACGTGGATCACGGCGACTGGCTGGACGAAGATGAGTGGTGTCTCTACACGCCAAAGGGCGGCGAGAAGATCAAAGTGGCCTTCAACGTCCCAGAAGAGTCTGTCATCCCCTGGGACGAAGCATCGGAACTCCGTTTGAGCCGCATCCCCTATTTTCTCCGCGCCATGGTCAAGAAAGGCGTCGAGAAGCACGCTCGCGAGAATAGCGTCTCGCTCATCACCATCGAGCTGATGGAAGAACTCAGGAAAAAACGGTTCGGCAACGATGCGCCCGTCTTCAACTTCGACATGAAGGGTAAGGAGTGAGGTCGTAGCGCTGGCGGCTTTCCGCTGCGTTCCCTCATGAATTTTCTATGGACGCTCTCCAAAGCATCGTCACCGATCTGAATATCCTGATTCCGATCATCAATCACTGGTTCCATCTGCTGTCGGCCATCATTTGGATCGGCGGACTGGCGTTTCTTGTCATGGCCGTGACCCCGGGGCTGAAGAAAGCCGTGGCCAAAGAGCAGATCAAGCCTATCAGTGATGTGTTTTACCAGCACTATAGGAAGATAGCCGGAATCCTGTTAGTGGTGCTTCTGTTCACCGGCGGGATCAACCTGCACTACGTCAATCAGATCATGACGTCGCAGACCCAGCTGGGGATCCAGCACAATGCCAAGTACTTGACCATTTTCTTCATCAAGCTCGGATTAGTCCTGTGCTTGCTCACCCTGTTTCTCTACACCGTCATCTTCAAGTCAGATGATGAAGCAGAGGAGGATGAGGATTATGAAGTCATTCCCTATCAGCGCGCGGCTCTCTGGATGGGATTTTTTATCGTCCTCTGTGCTGCGGCAATGAAACATCTGCACTTATAAACATTTCCTACGCCCTTTCGCTCGCACCCTGTATCAAAGCAGATAGCCCTCGTACCGGTTCAGATACATCGACCTGATCTAAACTTTCTCCTTCGCTTAGTGTCATCGTCGCCTCACTTCCTCACCGCAAGAAATCAACGCCTTAGAACTCTTTCGCTCGGATGAGTGACGTGACCCGCCTGGTACGCCCATTGCTGTACTACTAGTCGACACTTGTTTTCCCATAGGTATCTTCGAACAAGGAATCGTTCACTTTGGCTATGACGCCTTTTTCGTTCAGCACTCCAGTCGATCGGATATGGCATGGCGCGACACCGCCAGTTACGCACCTTGTCTCTGAGGGTTCCCCTCTGCAGGGTGATGCTGCTTTTGGATTGTGCCCATCCAGAAGCACGCTGGTGCCTTCGTCCATGGCCATGAGCGCCGTGCCTCCGAAAGGAGGCACGGCCTATTGCGACCATTGTTTTAAACAGACTCGGTATTAGTCTTTACGTCTCGCTTTCATCATGAAAGGACTGCCATGTTGATGACCAATCCTCCGGAAGAATCGACCATGGAAAACAACTCACGATCAGAACGGCCTCGAACTCAAAAAGACCCGCAGCAGGTTTCCTCGCATCACAGGCCGACCACCAGGCTGACAATCACGCTTCCATTGCAGCTGGTCAATCAACTGCGGGATGCCGCCTACTGGACGCCGCACACCACGCTAGCCTGGCTTGTTGCAGATGCCCTTCGTGCGGCTCTCACGACGATGGCAATCGCAAACCGTGGCCCATTTCCTCCTCGCGAACAGGAATTAAAAGCTGGACGCCCTCGCGGAGCACGAGGGGCCCGACGAACCCAAATGCTCCCGATACGGCAACCGGTGTCCAGAAAACCGGACGGAGAGGCTGCCATATCGCCGAAGCAATGGCCCGCATCGCCGGGACACAACAGAGTGAGGGGGAAGTCCGTCATACCCAACGCAGAAGGACACGTGAGGGGTTAAGCGGCTCTGCCGTTCCACTGCCACTGGGCGGATTCGTCGAGCGGGATATTAGGAGGTGCGTTGACCGGAGGACGCCCGTTTGAACACGGCCTTCAATCCGAAATAGGCGAACGAATCTTTCAGGTTTGAGTACAGACGATGAAACCGGCCCATTTCAGGATTCGTGACATACTCCATCGTCAGCGCCACTCGCTCCTCCCCCTCCGCCAGAGGGGTCACCGCATGCCAGAGTTTATCGCCGTTGAAGATCACCATGTCCCCAGGCTCGGTGATAAGTTCCAGGTGCTGCGTCTCCTTCGCCGGATCATCCTTAAACAGGTCACACACCAGCTTGCAGTGCGATGACCGGTCGACCATTCCCATCAAGATCGTATAGCGCGCGCCCTTGTAGTAGGACGTATCGTAATGAAAGCCGATATGGTCCCCCGGCTCCGTGTAGTAGTAGAGCGCACAGGAATGCGGATCATCGTCCGGGCATAACAGCAGATTCGCATGAACCAACCGGTTGAGAAAGCTGCGATAGGCGGTCGACCGGTAGAGGTCGAGGAACAAGGGCGCCTGCTCCTGCACCGTATAGTAGCTGACGCTGCCACCCTTCTTGTGGCCGGGGATATAGTTGCGGTTGATGCGCGGCTTGAGCCCTTCCACCTGCGGCACAAATGCTGATTCGACAAACGACCGCGGAAGAAACTGCTTGATGACAAGAAACTCGTTCTGCTCCCAGTAGGTCTTGTGCAACCGGTCGAAATCGAGCGCCGCAACGGCCCGGTCGATGGCTTCCGTCACTGACTGTGCGCTGGTCGATTGCATGTCTTCGCCCTCTCCATCCCGTCTCGCTCTCGCGACGACCCCAACTCGCCTGACAGAAACCTGCTAATTCAATACCGGCGCCTTGACCACCTCGACATCGGCCGGTGCCTTGAAGTCGAAAACCTCTTCCCCCAGTCCGAGATTCGGTTTTAACGAGGAAAACTCGAACGTGGCCACATTCCCGCTGATCTCATGGAGCCACACGGTACGAATAAAATAGGTCTTCGGAAAGACCTCCACGACGATTCGCTGGACATGCCTCGAGGGATCTGTCTCACGCCCCTTCGGCACCAGACTCAGGAGGCGAAGCCCGCCCGCACCGCGCTCTTTCTTTCCGGTCGCCGGAGAAATTTCAAACGACTCCTCCAGCTTTGCCGCACCCTGGAGCAGTTCCAACGGAGCCTGCGACGCCGCCATGTGCGTCAGCTTCCCGATGAGGACCTGTTTATGCTCCGGCACATACTCTTTGACGTCATCGTGATTGACGTAAATTTGCTCATTCGCCGGATCGAGATAGTCCCACCGCAGCC
>CAZXNN010000365.1:0-3718 GCA_964641915.1 uncultured Nitrospira sp.
GCTGTATATGATGTCTCCCATTTGGGGGATCATCGGCATCTTGCCGACCGTCGAACGCGGGCAAGTCGCGTTTGAAAACATTCAAAGGCTGGGTGTGTCCCTGGACAATTCCGTTGAGGGTCGCCACAGTGTCGTTGCGCCAGTGACAGCAGGACAACTGGAATCCCTGACATTGGAGTCAGTCGCGTTCCAATATGCGACCGACAGTCGCGGGAACGACCCGTTTTCACTCGGGCCGATCAGCCTGGAGCTGCGTCCCGGAGAATTGTCGTTTGTCATCGGGGGGAATGGAAGCGGGAAATCGACATTCGTCAAGCTTCTCTCCGGCTTGTATATTCCGCACTCGGGCGAGGTGTCGTTAAACGGAATCTTGATCTCGGATGCCAACCGAGATTGGTACCGCGAGCATTTCTCGGTGGTGTTTTCTGACTTTTACCTATTTGAGAAACTCTTGGGCATCGAAGAAGAGCGGATTCGGACATCGGCAGCCGCGTATCTCTCCAGCTTGCAGCTTGATCACAAGGTTGAGGTGAGGGATGGGAAATTCTCAACGGTCGATTTGTCCCAGGGACAGCGAAAACGCCTGGCCCTGTTGACGGCCTATCTGGAGGACCGGCCCGTGTATGTGTTCGATGAGTGGGCGGCCGATCAGGATCCGCAGTACAAAGACGTGTTCTACATGAAGTTACTGCCGGAACTTCGCGCAAGAGGGAAGAGTGTGGTGGTCATTACGCATGATGACCGGTATTTCCATCTCGGCGATCGGGTCATCAAATTGGAGAACGGGAAAGTCGTGTCCTCCTGACATCTGTCGGGTGGGGTGTGACTCTGGAAAGCAAGATGGGTCTACGATCGGTCCGAATGCCGTCGAGTGTCAGAGTGGAGTTTTCCCCGATGCGTGAGCTGTTCAAGGTGCCTGTCATACGGCGCCAGTCTCTTCTTGTCTCGACGATCGATCTCTGGCCGTTGACCCTTACCGGTCAAGATACTGAGTACGGTCGGTGTCTGGACTGGCTTGATCAACAGGAAGGTGAACGGGCTGCCAGATTTCTTCGGCAGCAGGATCGCGAGCGGTATGTGCTGGCTCACGGAGGGTTGCGGTTCATCTTGGGACTCTATCTCGGCCTCGCCCCGGCCCGCATCGAATTCAGTGCGACCGTTACCGGGAAGCCAACATTGGCAGGTCTCCGGCCGGAACAGGCGGCCGTAACCTTCAATCTCTCCCATGCGCATGGCAATGCCATGGTCGCGATCGCGCAGGGACGGGAAATCGGTGTCGATCTGGAAATGATCAGGGAGGACGTGGAGGCGCTCAAGCTGGCCGAGCGATTCTTCTCTGAGCGCGAGCACCTGTTCTTGCAATCCACTGCCTCCGAATCACGCAATGGGGAGTTCTTTCACTACTGGGTTGCGAAAGAAGCGGTCCTGAAAGCCGAAGGGGTAGGATTGGCCTCGCTGCAGGCCTGTGAAATCGACTGGTCAAACGGATCGGATCGCGACGGAGTGCCCGTGCGACTCCCAGGACAGTCACAAGTTCCCTGGGTCGTGAAGACCCTGGATTGCGGACCCGGATGGGTCGGTGCGGTTGCGGCGCAAGGATCAGATTGGATCATCAACCCCTGCAATCCCTGCGCTACGGCAAAAGATTGATCGCAGGAGACGTCCGGGGAGTCGGAACAGATGTGTTAGGGTATCTCCCGGCGCCGTTGCCGAAAAAACTCTCGCAGCAGGGCCTGGCTTTCAATTTCGCACAAGCCTCCCGTCACGACCACCCGGTGGTTCAGGCGGGGATCCGTCGGAATATCCATCAGTGAGCCGCAGGCACCGGCCTTGGGGTCCCAGGCGCCGAACACCGTCCTGGCGATGCGTGACTGGACAATGGCGCCGGCGCACATCGGACAAGGCTCCAGCGTCACGTAGAGCGTGCAGTCGATTAGCCGCCAGGTTCCCAGTTTTTCCGCCGCCTCTTGAATGACCACAATCTCCGCGTGCGCCGTCGGGTCCTGCCTTGTTTCACGGAGGTTGTGGGCCAGCGCCAGCACCGCTCCTTCATGGACCAGCAGCGCGGCAATGGGGACTTCTCCCTGTGCCGGAGCCAGCGCCGCTTGCTCCAGCGCCATGCGCATGAATGTTTCGTCCTGTGCGGGGTCGATCATCATGAGTGTATGGCTTCCATCTGCCCAGTCGGTAGTCGACGCTCAAGGCCTGGGAGGTGAAGCCGGTCGGGCGGTGTGACGGGCGTCTTTACGATTGGCTGACCAGATAGATCGGACCGGTCGGCGTGGCACGCCCCCCTGAAGGCTCAAGGCTGACGGCAAACTTCTTGGCCTTGGAGAATTCCGGGACCCGGCTGACCAGGAGATGCGCGGTCTCGCCGCTGTCCATATGGAAGGTTCCCACGCTGACCGGCTTGTCATTGATGGCCCAGAGTT
The DNA here is from genome assembly GCA_964641915.1 of uncultured Nitrospira sp. Classification (GTDB taxonomy): domain Bacteria; phylum Nitrospirota; class Nitrospiria; order Nitrospirales; family Nitrospiraceae; genus Nitrospira_D. The sequence goes on from CAZXNN010000365.1 coordinate 2,433, forward strand.
GATACGTGGTGCCGTTGGGGCATTCCGGAAGATTCATCGCGTAGAGCCAGGCTTTCTTGGTTCGGACATCGTAGACGAGCATGCCGGACGCTTGCTTGGCCATGTCTGATCCATTGAGTGAGACGGCTTTCGCGTTCGGAACGCGGAGCAGGGCGGCGAGCTCATCTTCCGGTTCACGGTTGGCTGGCGGCACTCCCCCGCGCGCAGCAAACTGGAACTTCAGATCTTCGAGCTCCGCCTCGCGTTGAATAAGCTGATCCTTCAGTTCTGTTGAGTCGGTCGTGCGTTGCTGCAACTCTTCCTTCATTTGGACGATCGTGCGTTCCCGCTCTTCCAGTTGCTGCTGGAGCGAGGCGACTTTCTTCGTCTGGTCATCCGAAGCCGCTTGGAGCTGCTGGACAACGGCGGTGCCGGTGACGTTTTGAGTGTAGGAGGTCCAGGCGAGGTAGCCTCCGATGGAGAGAATGGCCAATGCGGCGAAGCTTAAGGCCCACCCAAAGGATCTCGGCGCGGTTGCGGATTCCGGAGGGAAGAGATGGTTCATCCATTCGCCCGGTTCCAGGCTTGGCTTCACGTCGACTTTGTCTTGCGCATCTTCGGCGATGGCGGTCGGCGTCCGCGCGGCCATGATTTTCGCTTTCAGGGCACGCGGAGCCGGCGTCGAACTCAATCCGAACGGCAGAATGGCCGCCACCGACTGGAATTCCTTGAGTGCCGTATGGCACGAGACGCAACCCGAGAGCAGATGGGCTTCGAGCGCCTGCCGCTCGGATCGTTCGAGCGCGCCGGCAGCATACAGCGGGACGGCTTCTTCGAGTTCTTCGTGAGTCATACGTGTTCACCCTGTTCCCAACAGCGGCGGAGCGACTCCCGGAGCTTGGACATGCCCAGCTTGATTCTGGTCTTCACGGTTCCGAGCGGCTGATTCAGCCGGGCTGCGATTTCTGCGTGGGACAGCCCTTCGTAGTAGGCCAATTCCAGCGCATGTTGTTGGGCTTGCGGGAGCGCCGCCAGAGCGCCTCCCACCAAAGTTCGAATTTCCTGATCGGCTTGGGCGTCAAAAGGGTTCGGACCTCGATCGGCGATCTGGGAGGCCGACGAGCTGTCCAGGGATTCTGTCGACTTATTCAGGCCCCGGGAGGCCCGGGCCCTGAGTCGATCGATGGCCCGGCTCCGCGTCAGCGTGACCAGCCAGGCTACAGGGGTTCCCCGTCCGACATCGTAGCGGGAGACTTTCCGCCAGACCTCCAGGTAGACATCCTGGAGGAGTTCAGCCGCTTCATCGC
>CAZXNN010000366.1:0-3713 GCA_964641915.1 uncultured Nitrospira sp.
CATCCAGCACCGGCGACATGTTCATGTTGATCCCGACGGCCCGGAGCTCCTTCGCAATCGTCGCCGCTGCCGCATAGGCCAGCTCCGAGGAATTACATTTCCCCAACACCTCGCAGGGAGGGAAGATCGTAAAGCTCTTCGGCAGCCGCGAGACCCGGCCGCCTTCCTGATCGATTGAAATCAGCAGCGGCGAATGAGGACTGCAGGCCTGCAAGGCATTCGTCAACTCCACAATCTGCTCGATCGATTCGAGATTGCGCGAAAAGAGGATCACGCCGCCCGGCTTGTACTCCTTGATGAACGCCGCCAGGTCGGGCGTCACCGAGGCGCTCTCGAATCCCACCATGAACAATTGGCCGATCTTCTCGCGCGACATGAGCATGGGCGAAATCCCCTACTGAGGTCAGAGTGTCCGGTCGATGAGATATTGAATCAGCAATCTAGTCCCAATTCCCGAGGGCCCCTTGGGAACATAGGCCCGCTCCCGTTCGCTCCAGTCCGTGCTGGCGATATCGAGATGCACCCAGGGGCAGTCGCCCACGAACTTGCTCAGGAACAACGCGGCCGTAATCATTCCGCCCCCACGCCCCCCGATGTTGCGCATGTCGGCCACATCGCTGCGCAGCTGCTCGAAGTATTCGTCCCACAGCGGCATTTCCCACACGCGCTCACCTGCGCGCAAGCCGGCTTTCCGTACCGACTCCTTCACGCCGGTATCGGTTCCGAACATCCCGATGGCAAATTGACCGAGCGCCACCACGCAGGCGCCCGTGAGCGTCGCAATGTCGATCAACGCCGCCGGTTTGTAACGAGTGGCGTAGGCCAGCGCATCGGCCAGAATCAAGCGGCCCTCCGCATCGGTGTTCTGCACTTCAACTGTTTTTCCGGAGAGTGTCGTGACGACGTCACCCGGCTTCATCGCCCGGCCGCCCGGCATGTTCTCCGCCACCGGCAGAATGCTGATCAGATGCAGCGGCAGTTTCAATCGGGCCGCCGCACGGATGGCAGCCAAGACCTCGGCGCCGCCGGTCATGTCCGCCTTCATATGTTCCATGTTCTCCGCCGGCTTGAGGGAAATTCCGCCGGTATCGAACGTGATCGTCTTCCCGACCAGCACAACCGGACGTTCATCCTTCTTTTTCGATCCCTTGTATTCGAGGATGATGAACTTCGGCGGCTCATGGCTGCCTTGCGCCACACCCAGCAAGGCTCCCATCCCCAGTTTTTCAATATCTTTCCGCTCCAGGATCTTCAGCGTGAGCGATTCTTCCTTCGCGATGGCCTTCGCCTCACTGGCAATTCTGGAAGGGGTCATGACATTCGAAGGCTGATTACAGAGGTCCCGCACCAGGACCGCGGCTTCAGCCGTCGCCACGCCACGTCGGATCCCATCGGCAATCGACTTGACCTCACTCGATTGAGCCGCCAGAAACAACAGCTCTTTCACCTCTTTTCCTGATGCGCCTTCGCTCCGATAGGCCGTGAACTGGTAGCTGCCCAAAATGGCGCCTTCAGCCATCGCCTGCGCCACCTCAACGGCAGATGAGCCCTGCGGTGTCACGGACGGGACAGCGACCGTGAAGAAAGCGGCCTTGGCCTGGCGGACACGCTTCACCGCATGCCCCATGGCTTGCCGCAGCTGATCCACCGTCACATCCTTCTCTTTTCCCAACCCAACCAGGAGAATCCGCTTGGCGGGCACCTTGCCCTGAGTATGCACCAGCACAAGCTCATTGGCCTTGCCTTCAAATTCTTTCGACTGCAGCAACTCGTGTAAGGCCCCGTTCATAGATTTATCGATCATCGTCGCCGGCTTCGAAAAGACATCGCCCTCGCAATGGGTCAGGACCAACACATCGGTTGATTCCGTCTCCACACGCCCGGCCCGTGCATCTACTCGCATGATCTTCATTCACATCTCCTTCTTATGATCGTCGGCCGCGACTCAATGAACGACACATTCGTCACACCCCCCGCATCTCCGGGGCCCAGATATATTTGTGCATCTGCAATTGAAACCGCACCGATAGCCGATCGGCCAGGATCCAACCGGCAAGCTGCCGCAGGTCCAGCGATCTGAACACCGGACTGAACAGCACCGTACAGCGCTCCGCCAGACGGTACTGCGCCACAATGCCGCGCGCCCAGTCATAGTCGGCGCGCGAGGCGAGAACGAACTTCGCTTCGTCCTTCGCTGTCAGGCGGTCGAGATTCGGCCAATGCATCCGATCCGTCATCCCGCTCCCCGGGCATTTCACATCGAGAATCAGTTTCGCCCGCTGATCGACCGGCTGCACATCGATCGCACCGCTGGTCTCGACTAACACCGTATAGCCGGCATCGCAAAGCCGGGCGATCAACGGAAGGGCTTCCGGCTGTGCCAGCGGCTCACCGCCGGTCACTTCCACCAAGGGGCAGCCATACTCCCCCACTTTCGTCAGAATCTCGTCGATGGTGCGAGCCGTCCCGCCGTAAAAACTGTAGTCGGTATCGCACCAGGTGCAACGGAGCGGGCACCCCGTGAGCCGGACGAATACGCAAGGCTGGCCTGCATACGTCGATTCTCCCTGGATACTGTGAAAGAGCTCCGTTACCCGGAGCGTCTGGTCCTGCGTGGAGGTATGGATCATCATCGCCAGGATACCACCGGCCAGCCGTGACGGCGGGCCACGCCGGCCATGCCGCGGATCGGATTCACCACCGTCGGGTGCCCAACGGCAGCCAGAACAGCCTGATCTCCCGGACTATCGCCGTAGGCAAAACAGGCCTCGAGATCCAAGTCCAGTTCGTGCACCAGCCGATGCACATAGGTGAGCTTCCCCTCGCCATAGGGCAACGGGGGTACCACCTGACCGGTATAGACGCCTTCGAGCTGTTCCAGCTGACTGGCGACACACCGGTCGACCTGGAGCGAGTCCGCGATGGGCTCCATCAGAAAGTCGAGCGACCCCGTCAGCAGAATGACCAGATGCCCCTCACTCCGATGTCGCTCAATCGCCGTCATGGCAGCGGGGGATACCCGCGGGCAGAGCGCTTCACGACAGAACTCCTCCCCGAGGGACTCAATGACTTGGGCAGGCTTTCCCGCCAGATACAATTTGCGTTCACGCAGCGGCTGCAGCGACAGCGACGGAAGATGGCGCAACAACCAGGCCACGCTGGCTCGTGCTTCCGGCCAGCCGACGACCCCCCGCTGACGCAGCCAGCGAAAAAAGCCGACCTCACTGGCTTCGCCCGGCAACAGCGTATTATCGACGTCGAAAAACGCGGCGACAGACGTGACCAGACGGCGTTGAGAAACGGAGGACGCGACCGACATTGTGCTGACGATCTCCTCAGACAGAATAGAATAGTCGACATGACCGCGAAAGTGGGGCGATTCTACCGGACGTCTCCTTTATTGACAAGAATTTTGCCCGCCTTCTATAATGCGCCTCCCTCGGACCGTCGCACGTCGTTCGTGAAGCGTCCCGCGCAGATACGAAACTAGAGTGACGGTCTAGTTCGTGAGCGAGGTGCAGGAGCTTCAAAAATTCCTGCAACAAGGCAGCAGCGAGCGAACGCCCGAGGCGTACGGCTGAGTACGTTGAGGGTTTGAGCGATGCGAGAACGCAGTTGCGGGAGTTTTTCAAGCTCCTGCCGGTAGCCGAAGTGGTGAAATGGCAGACACGCACGTTTGAGGGGCGTGTGGCGCAAGCCGTGCGGGTTCAAGT
>CAZXNN010000367.1:0-3713 GCA_964641915.1 uncultured Nitrospira sp.
CCCGCGGAGAGTCCGACTTCCTGGGTGCCGACCGTGATCTGAGGGGCCATGGATTCCATCGCCTGTACCGGAGTAGTGATGGCGACGGCTATAAGGACCGACCAAATGGCGCGAAGCTGCAAGATCCCACCTTCTTCTACATGTGTAGGTCAGTATCTTGTCGGTTGTGCGAGGGTGAAACTTGATGCAATCGCATCGACGATCCTACGGTAGCAGAGGATTTATATCTGTCCAGAAAGATGTGAGAAATGCCGGCCGATGCGGGTCGCAGGGGTTGGCTACGGATGTGAAATAGATTGACGAAGCTGGGTGAGCAGTGTGCGGTCCCCGGCTTGTTCCGGGAGCTGAAAGTGCTGGTCAAGCGAGACGACGCGTTCGAGGCAGCGAATCGCCGAGGGGGAATTCCGTTCACGAACATAGAGCCCGGCCAGCAGCCGGAGAACGGCCGCTTCTCCGGGTGCGTTGCCGAGTTTGATGAAATGCTCCGAGGCATTGTTCAAGCATTTTTCCGCCTGACGCAAGGCGCCGGAGTCGAGGAAGGTGTTACCGAGTTGACTGTAGGTCAGCGCCAGGCCTTCTTCATTGCCGATGCGGCGGTGGCATTCCAGCGCGTCCGTGAAGTGGGCGATGGCCTGATCCCAATGGGTCTGCCGGGCCTCTTCCATGCCGAGGTTGTGATACAGAATCCCGAGCGCACGGTCATCGTGAAGCGGTTTCAGAAGATCGAGGGCTTCAAGGTAGTAGGGGCGGGATTTTTCCGGACGGCCGGCGCCGATGTGGAGGTTGCCCAGATTCACCAGAGTGTGAGCGATGGCCTGTTGGTCCCGTTCCGTCCGCTGGATCGCGAGCACTTCCCGGTAGCAGGCCTCGGCTTTTTCGAAGTCCCCCGACAGGGCGCAGACATTTCCAAGATTGCCGAGTGAGGCGGAGAGTTCGCGGGGATTGTCGCCGAGACGATCGTCCGTGACGGCTTGTTCATAGGCGGCTTTGGCCTGAGCCAGCTGCCCGCGGTGGAGGAAAATCCTGGCCCGGTGTTTATCGTTCTCAGCCATGAGCGTTCAGCCGTCAGCGATCAGCCTTCGGTCTCCTACTCAGCACTCAGGACTCAACTCTCGGCACTTTCGTGCTAGTCGCCGCCTTTCGGCGTGTCTTTTCTGAATTCGACGACGATGTCGTCTTCCTCGTCCAAGCCCAGTCCTGCACGGAACGACTCCAGGAGTTCGGTGACGTACTCGAGGTGTTGCTGGTCTTTTCCGTCGCGCGAAGCCAGGTAGAATTCGGAGAGGCGCAGTCCGGTCTGGAAGTGGTGCGCGATTGTCTGTTCCGTCACCTGTTGCCAGGTGATGTAGATGCAGAAGGCTTGAAAGGAATGAGCCTGCGGATAGCGGGTCGCGAGCGAGAGCAATCCCTCATAGGCCTCCCGCGCCGTCGCGCCTGCGTTGGACGAAAAAGTTGCTTCCAGATCAGCGGCGGTCTCCCAGTCGGACCCGAGTTCAGATTCTGCTTCTTCAAACGCCGCCTGCGCGGCAAGCGCTGCATCGAATTGCATGGTTACCTCAATCGTTTTCTGATCCAAGACGGATTCCGACGGCAGTCTAATACTGCATGTACCCGAACCACCTCTTTATCCAGGTTGTAGTAAATTGCAAAAGGGAAACGTTTGGACAGGCAGCGGTGATAGGTATAGGTCACCGTGTGGACTCCAGCATACACAAGAAGGGAATCGATATCCGAGAACAGGCAATCCAGGAAGTAGGCGCCCAGTCCAGGTTCTTGGCCTTCGTAGAAGCGGAAGCCTTGGATTAAGTCTTCCTTAGCTTCATCCAGGATTTGGGTTTTCACGAGAGCTTGTTGCGGATATCCGCTTTCGCGGTCTCCCAATCAATGAATTGCGACGTTCCCTCGGCGAGGCGCTGGCGGCGCTCATCGAGGACGTCTTTGTGCCAGGCAGGGGATTCAATGGCGTCCGGAGTGCGGGCGAGATCTTCCCACAACGACTCCATGGCCGAGAGTTTCTCATGGAGACTCATGTCTTTGAGGGGAAGGTTGAATGGCATGAAGGAAGTATACCCCAGGGGGCGGTGGATTCAAATACGAAACGTACCGATGGTGGAGTCATACAAGCATAAATTAACGACTTCTTGGGCTCATGTGAAACCATATCCAACCTTCCTGGGCAGCGAGGGAGCTGTCAGTCGGTGCCTGCACCAATCCTCGAACGAAGTCGCTTGCCGCGAGGAGGCAGACCACCGCATCAAGGGCATCTGCGCTTTCTGAGATTGTCTGGTCGTATTCCGGTAAGGTCAGGTGTGATCGTAAGTTTGTGATGATTCTTTTCCGTTCGACCAGTTGCTGAGGTTTCTTATAGTTTTTTGCGGGCATCCCGTATGCGAGTAGAGTCGCCGCTGGGTAGACTTCAATTGCAGCAGTCCCACTCCAGTCCTGTGACCACGCAAGCGGGATTTCTGCGCTTAGGTTTCGACGGAGATGGCCGAGAAGCCTAAGTGCAGAGTGAGCTGTTCTTGCGATGCGATCCGCGCCGATTTCAAGCGGTGTTTTCCGAAGTTTGGCTTGGACGAAGCGATCAGTTTCTCGCCGGAACAGCAAATTCGGCTCTATTGAAAGTTCTTGACCCGCGCGATGGTCTATCAGTGTATTCGACAGTTCTTTTGGCCAACCAAGCGGAGCATCGAATGCGAGAAGTGTCTTGAGCTGAGGGGCCTGTTGTATCCATCTGACGACGACATCGGCGGCACTCTTTTCTTTTGCGCAGTGACATGCTTCATTGACGATGACGTGGGTGCCAATCAGCTCGCCGCGCGCGATGCCAATCTTCGCGTCGGTGGTTGCGCAGTCGATTCCGATCAAGCGAGTAATCATGTTAAGCCTTCTTCTGGCGACCAGCACGTCTACCGTGATGTGCTGGGGAGGATATCAATAGAGGTCGCAGTTTAATAGTCTGTAAGTGTAGTTCAAAGTTAAGCGCGTATCCACTTTGCTGGCCAATATCAGGATTCGAGAGAGCTGGCATCCTGCCGCCTCTGGTTTGCGCGTTTACTTTCCTTCCCGCCGCTCTGTAGACTGCCTTTACAAGAAACATGAGTACTGAGAAGCCGACTTCCCCTCCAGCCGCAGAATCTGTTTCAACCGATCCGGTCGATCAGGTCATCCGCTATCATATCCAGACGAAGCATCACTATAACCGCTATGCCCGATCGATGGGGTTTCTGGACTGGGCGAATCAACCTGATCCCTTTCGGCGCTTCGCCGGGGCGGAGCTGATTCCGCTGCCCTTGTTGAAGCCGGACGAGGAGCCCCTCTCGCCTGCGTATGACGCGATCTATCAGCCCGGGACGGTTCCCTCTCAGCCGGTCACGATACGTTCGCTGTCCAGATTTTTCGAATTTGCCCTGGCTCTGTCGGCCTGGAAAAAAGGCGGGGAGACGGAATGGGCGCTGCGGAGCAATCCCTCCTCAGGCAATCTGCATCCGACGGAAGGCTATGTGGCCCTGCCGCAGATCGACGGACTCGACATGCAGCCGGGGCTCTATCACTACGCACCGAGAGAGCATGGGCTGGAGCGGCGGGCGGCATTTCCGGCTGAGCTGATCGCGCGGCTGCTTGCTCCGTTTCCCCCGGGAGCGTTTCTCTTCGGGCTCTCGTCTGTGCATTGGCGGGAAGCCTGGAAGTATGGCGAGCGGGCGTTTCGCTAC
>CAZXNN010000368.1:0-3711 GCA_964641915.1 uncultured Nitrospira sp.
AAACCGCCACGCAGCGTGCCGATATGCCAATTTCAGCGCTGAAAAAAATGGCCTCGCTACTCAAGTCTGAGAAGAAGTCGACGGAGACCGTCTTCTCGAGTCCTGATGAGCGTCGGAATCAACCTCGCTTTACCACGCAGTTTCGAAGCACCTTCTCGGGCGGCCCAAATGAAGGGAATGGACGAACGCTCGATCTGTCTGTCGGAGGATGCAAGATCGAAAGTGGAACGGTTGTCGGCCAAGGGGATAAGTTCGAATGTCGTCTCCATATTCCAGACCTCGATTGGCCGATCATGATCGATGAAGCGATCGTTCGCTGGGTTGAGGGAAAGACATTTGGGATGGCTTTCACACGCATCAGGTCGGGAGAACAAGATAAAATCACTGCCATTATCAGCAAGATTGAGCAGGAACAGCAGGCCTGACCTCTCCCCATCGTTGCCCTTCCGCTTCGGCAATCATACGTGCCGGATTCTCTTCTTTCCCCTAGCTGCATCTTCAGGCGTGACAATTCTCGGCTGAGCCATTGTCGTCGAGAGGTGGGCACTACTTGGCTTGGGGGGCCAGCTCGCGCACATTATGAGGGGGACTACCGATTGACATGCTCCCTCTCGCTGTAACAAAGTACCGCCACTAGACAGGATGAAACGGAGAGTCCCTTCGTGGCCCTCGTTCTCAGCCTTTTCATTTTTGCAGGGGAACCGAAAGGAGTGTGGAGTGGAGCAACGGTATGCGATTACAGTCAAGTTCTTGGTCAACGCTGATTCGGCTGAAGATGCTGAGGAAATGATAGAAACTGCCTGTGAAAAGGCGACCGCCGCATTTCCAGAAATGAGCTATGAGGGGATAGAGGATATTGAAGAGGAAGAAGACGACTAATATGCCGGAAAGCCTGACGCAATGAAGGCAAGCGGTCGATTCGGATACGGACAACTGGGGCAGGGTGGGAGGACGGCTACGCGATGAGCACTGGAAGCGAAGTCATCATTCTGGCCGGCGGGTGCTTCTGGTGTCTGGAGGCGGTCTATGACCAAATCAAGGGCGTCCTCTCGGTTGAATCCGGGTATATCGGAGGGGCCCTTGAAAATCCTTCGTACGAAGCGGTATGCGGTGGAGGGACAGGCCATGCCGAAGCGGTGCGGGTCACCTATGATCCCTCGGTGATTTCGTGTCGGGAGTTGATCGAGATCTTTTTCTCGATCCATGACCCCACGACGCTGAATCGCCAGGGTAACGACGAAGGCACGCAGTATCGTTCCGCCATTTTCTACCATTCACCCGAGCAGCGGCAGGTAGCTGAGGCGGTCACGGCCGCGGTCACAGCCCAAGGGTTGTATCCTAACCCGGTCGTTACTGAGATCGTTGCGGCGACCACGTGGTATGAGGCTGAACGATATCACCAGGAATACTTCGCCAAGAACCCGCTTCAAGGGTACTGTCAGTTTGTGGTCAGTCCAAAGGTGGCCAAGTTTCGGAAGCAGTTCGTGTCAAAGCTGAAGCTCTGACCGGAGTCCCGCCGTCACTTCCCAATAACCCACGACAGCCCTCGTTTCGGCGCATCCCATGGATTAGGCTTCTGAAAAATCTGATGAGTGCTCAAGAGTACCTGGGTATGGGGTTGGCAGAACGGCCATTCGGCGTCAGGATTGCCTTGTACGGTAGCGAGGATATCACCGTCCGGGTCTTCGTACTGCAGCGCTAAAACAATCAACGGGCTATCGGGGTCGAGCAGGCAGGTGTTGCGTACCTGTGGACCAAGAGTCGCGAGGGGATCCGCGACAACGACTTGCTGCTGACCTTGAGAGAAAATGGTGTCCCCCGTGCGCAGTGGGCCCGATGGCGCCTGTGAGTATAAAATCAGCGGGACTGCAAGGATGACGGTGATCGCAAGCCCCATTGACCAGAGCGGAGGGTCGGAGCTTCTGTTGTCATCAGAATCAGGCGAGGCGCTCATCTATAGACCATGTTCGAGGTGGCTGGGATCGCCGCTGAGGTCAATGCACTGTGTGGATGCTATTGCTGTGAAAGTTCTTCCGCATCCAGCCAGGCGTCGCTTTCGCCGGTGTCTTCCGGAGCCGTCCGAAGCGTTTGAAAATCGAAGAGACGTCGGTCCATGAGGAGCGCCGGTGCGACATTGGCGATCGCTGCCGCGATGCTGTCCGAGCAGCCGGGCGAACGTGTCTCCCACTGGCCGAGCAGCGCTTTCACTTCCTTCCGCTTCAAATCCTCTTGAGACCCGCACAGATCGCACGGGACGATCGGGAATCCGCGGAGCTTCGCGTATCGGGCCAGGTCTGACTCTTTCACAAAGGCGAGCGGTCGGATGACAAGATGCCGGCCATCTTTAGAGCGAAGTTTCGGCGGCATGGCTTTGAGCTTACCTGTGTACAGGAGGTTGAGAAACAGTGTTTCATTGATGTCATCACGGTGGTGGCCGAGCGCAATCTTGGTAGCGCCTAGGTCAGAGGCAATGCGATAGAGGTGCCCACGTCTCAGCCGCGAGCAGAGGGAGCACGTGGTCTGGCCTTCGGGGATCAGACGCTTCACGATGGAATAGGTGTCGCGGGTTTCAATGTGAAAGGGAATGCCCCGGCTCGTCAGATATTCAGGAAGAATATGCGCGGGGAAGCCCGGTTGCTTTTGGTCCAAGTTAACCGCGACGAGATCAAAGTGGATTGGTGCCCGCTGTTGCAGCACAAGCAGGATGTCGAGGAGGCCATAGCTGTCTTTTCCGCCGGAGAGGCAGACCATGATCTTGTCGCCGTCTTCAATTAGACGATAGTCGGCAATGGCTTGGCCGACTTGGCGACAGAGACGGGTCTGGAGCTTTTCAGTCTCCTCGTCTAATTTTATGAGCGGCGTGGTGGACACGGGTAATGACGACATAAATGCGATTGTACCTGCTCAACAATCCGGCTGTCGATGGTGCAGCGATATGGAGGCCAGCATGGCGGATGGTGCAATGAAATCGATTCTCTTCGTCTGTACGGGCAATATCTTTCGAAGCCTGATAGCGGAATATGCGCTCAAACAGTTTCTCGGCGGGTCAGGCATGTACACCGTTGGATCGGCCGGGATTGAGGCCAAGCCACAATCGATCCACCCCCTCGTACGCGCCCAACTCCTGGAACGGGGAGTCGACCCAGCCGGACATGTGCAACGGAAGCTGTCGCTGTTGTTACTCGACCGGGCCGATTGTGTCGTCGCGATGGGGCGTGATCATCAAGCCGCTGTACAGCGATTGTTCGGGTTGTCCGTTCCACTGTTCAATCAACTCTGCTTTGAGTGCGCCGAGCCGATTCTTGATGTGCACGAGGCGCTGCCTGATTGGGAACGAAATGAGGAGCTGGCCCGTGCGTATGCGCTATCGGTCGTCAATCACATATGCGATGCGATTCCGCACTTCGCAGCCCGATTGCCGCATCTTCGATAATTTTCGCCGGCAGATCACGCGGTGTAGTCCATTCTTGTACTGTGAGTGACAAATTCTTCCTCTTCGCTCTCGCAAATCTCCGTCAGTATTCCCCGCATCCGACGAATTTCATTTCGGATGCTATAGTTTCTCAAGGAGTCTAGATATTTTGTCGAGAATGGACGAGACGGTTGCATGATGCATCGATCAGCGCTTGAAATAACCAAACATCCCGCACATGACGTGAAGGATCCGGAGTGGGTCGGGTGGTCTGACGACCAGTTGTTGGATCTCCCGAT
>CAZXNN010000369.1:0-3696 GCA_964641915.1 uncultured Nitrospira sp.
AGTCCGAGGCCATGAAGGGGATCATGGGCTGGGTGCGGCTGCACGAATACAACATTGCCCAGCGCGTCCAGGTGGTCGTGGAGCACTACCGCAAGCATGTGGCACCCCTGCTTAACGGTCAGGCCAAGGCAATGGTTGTGACCGGCAGCCGCAAGGAGGCGGTGCGCTGGCAGAAGCAGACCCGCAAGTACATCGCCGACCACGGCTACAAGATTGAGGCGCTGGTGGCGTTCTCAGGTGAGGTCATTGACACGGAGAGCGGGCCGGACCCGTTTACGGAGAACAGCAAGGACCTGAACCCCAAGTTGGCCGGGCAGGACATCCGCACCGCCTTCAAGAGCGGTGACTACCAGTTGCTGCTGGTGGCTAATAAGTTCCAGACTGGCTTCGACGAGCCACTGCTGTGCGCGATGTACGTGGACAAGCGCCTGGGCGGCATCCAGGCGGTACAGACGCTTTCTCGCCTGAATCGCTGCCACCCCGGCAAGGACCAGACCTACGTGGTCGACTTCGTGAATGACCCGGCGGACATCCTTTCCGCGTTCAAACCGTACTACCAGACCGCGGAGCTCTCGGGCGTAACCGATCCTTACATCGTCTACAAACTGAGAGCCAAGCTTGACGCCCAGGGGCTGTATGACCACTACGAGGTGGACCGCGTCGTGAATGTGGCGCTGAAGGGCACGAAGGCGAAGACTTCCGAACTGGAAGCCGCGATCACGCCCGTCGCAAAACGATTGTTGAATGCCTACAAGGAGGCCAAAGACGACCTTAAGGCGGCCGGTAAGGATGAGAAGCGAGCCAAGGCCGCCAAGGATCGGATGGACGCGCTAATCCTGTTCAAGAGGGACATCGCCGTTTACGTCCGTCTCTACAGCTTCCTGTCGCAGATCTTTGATTACGGCAACACCGAGATTGAGAAACGCTCGATCTTTTTCCGCCTGCTGCACCCGCTGCTGACCTACGGGCGTGAGCGTGAGGGCGTGGACCTGTCGGCACTAAAACTCACGGCGCACACGATCAAGAGCCTGGCCGATCCCGATCTTAACCTTAGAGCGGGAAATGCGGTGCAGATAGATCCGACCGGGGAGCCTGGTTCCGGTGAGGGGCAGAGCGGGACCAAGATCGCGCTGTCCGAGCTCATCGCGAAGGTAAACGACCTATTCGAAGGCGATCTGACGCCGGGTGACAAGCTGGTCTACGTCAACGACGTGATCAAGGGCAAACTGATGGAGTCCGACAAGCTGGCTGAGCAGGCGCTGAACAATACGAAAGAGCAGTTCGCTAACTCGCCGGATCTCGCCAACGAGATCATGAGTGCGGTGATGGATGCTCTGGCCGCGCACACGGTGATGAGCAAGCAAGCCCTGGAGTCAGACAAGTTGCGCAGCGACTTGAAAGATGTGCTGCTGGGCGCGGGAAAATTGTGGGAGGGGTTGCGGGAGAAGGCGGCAGGCGCGGCTGTCTAAAATTGCGCTCGGACGAGAGGACCTATTGTGGTTGGCGACCGCATTCAACTCACAACGCGATCAGCGCGCAGACTCCAACAGCCCCATCTCATCGAAAATTGGACTTACTTCAATCCCACAGATTTTTCTGCGCGGCGAACCTCATAAGATCCGCGCCAGTATCGAAAATGGCGCCATCGCCGACTAAATCGGGCGCATCTTCCCAAAAATTGGGATCCCGTTTCTTCGTATTTGTTGATGTAGTTCTGGAGTGAAAGTAAGCCCTTTGGCTTCCATGTGGGTGCCGTGCACGAGGCTCTCCATCCGAATGCGTGCAGCATCAAGGCTCTTGATCCCAGCGAAAATTGGCATTCCATGAGCATCCGTGATCATGTAGCCATGCGTTTGTTGTACCGTAACGAGATCGGGAAGTTCGATACCGAACCGCATTTTCTGTAGATCGGAATCCCATTGCCTCGCTATGTCGCTTAGAGTGGAGACGAGTGTCTTGTCGTATAGATTGACTCCGCCATCTCCAAAATAGTCACCGTAGCGCGCCGCTTGTTCAAAACCCGGAGCAATGGCTACACCTTCATATCCGTGTGATGCGGCTATCCAAAGAAGCACGTTTATTCCAAGTGTATACCACGAATTCTGCCAAGGTAATTCGATGCGAGCGCCGAAAGGTGAATCGATGTACGCGTTGCCTCTCCCACGTCGTTTTTGGATAACGTCGCTCTGGAGTTCTTCGAGGAAAAGTATCTTTCGTCCATTTTGACATCGTCTACGTGATGTTCGGAGGTGTAATAAGACGTTATGGAAGTCGTAGTGATGCGGATAGCGAAACGCAGGCGGGAGGTTATCGAGAGCGAGCAACCATTCCTGATACTGCATTGAGCCCGGAACGGTATACGACTGCCAGTTTGCGACGTCGTGAACCTTTTTTAATCCCTCAAATCTGGACTCGATAGCTTGCTGCATTTCTGACATGGCTCGCGACAGTGTCGGATACACGCTCGCCGGATGCCCTCCGATCGGTCGCCATTTTTCATCCACAACGAGCCAGAATCGCCAACTCCCTAGCATGTCCTGAAAGTCAGCGAATAAAATTCGATAATTGAAAGCAGGGTGCACGTAAGCTGAACATAAGTCAGAAGCCCATCTCCCGAGCCTCCGACGCAAGGCTATCGGCGCCGGTGTATTGTCCGTCCGAGGCACAGTGCTCGGCTCGTAACGTCGGTTGGTCAGGCAATAAAGCGATGGCTGAAGCAGTTGCAGGTTGCGCAAAATCCCGAGCGTGACCTGGTCGCAACTAAGACGTCGACCTTCCTTTGAGCATGACAGCCACCATTCAGCTCCAGAAAATCGCTTCTCGTCGCTCGATACGCGTGGAAGATTTGCAATCGTATTAAGCCACTGACTTGCTGGTGACCGAGATTTCTTGTGTCTAGACCGTAACTCTACCGCAAGCGTCGAGTGAACACGGAGTCGCACGCGACGTACATGCCAGCTCAATTCATTCGAATCGACGGCATATTTAGCGGAGGATCGGCTGATTGATGGAATGATTCGTCTCTCAAGCTCCGCAATTATCGCGTCTCTAACGCGCGACACATGCGCTGGCGGAGTGCCGAGGATCTGGGCAGAGCTAAGTGTTCGTAGTGGTATCAATGGCAGGGGCGCGTTTTCATTTAGCCAAACAAATATCTCGGGAAGATGAACACTTTCCTTGCAGTCTTTCCGAGACGATCTGCGGGCGGCATCCCTGATCCGTTCGCTCGTACAAATGACGACCGCGTCTGCGAGCCCGAAATCTTCCCCCGAGCATTCTCTTGGCGTCGGAACCGCGAATTGCTTTTTCATTGCGCGCGCCTTTTCTCGGAAATACTGATCAACTTATAACGATAGTTATGATTTTCCTGCGTCACATCTAAGGAATGTCTGATTATTTCGCACGATAGACGATAATGCGAACAGCGGAAACGGCTGAGGAGAACCGGGCAGGTGCGACAGAAAACACTGGCTGACGAAGGCTTCGAGAAGTTCCGCAAGCAGACTCGCAAGGAACAGTTTCTCGACGAGATGGAGCGCATCATCCCCTGGAAGGAGCTGACCGCAGCCATCGAGCCGTTCTACCCTAATCCGCAGGGCGCCGGACGCCGTCCGGTGGGCGTCGAGCGGATGCTGCGCATTTACTTCCTGCAGCACTGGTTCAACCTGTCCGATCCCGGCGCCGAAGAGGCCCTTT
>CAZXNN010000370.1:0-3691 GCA_964641915.1 uncultured Nitrospira sp.
AAAGCTTTATCCTGGTGTTTATCCAGACTAGCTGGTACGGTTCTTCAAGCATCTTACTACGAGCACATTACACACATGGCTATTCTGATCGTCGACGATTCTCCCGATGATCGCTTGCTGTTGCAATCGATCCTCTCCGCCGCCGGATACGAGCAAATTCTCGTGGCCGAATCGGCCAATCATGCCTTCAAACTCATCGGATTGGATAACGGGAAACAAGCCACGGCCAGGGTCGACTTGATTCTCATGGACATTCTCATGCCGGCCATGAGCGGGATCGAAGCCTGTCGCCAGATCAAAGCGAACGACCGATTCCGGGATACCCCCATCATCATGGTGACCGTCAAGACAGACCCGGTGGAACTCCAGCTCGCGTTTGCCGCCGGCGCCATGGACTACGTCGCCAAGCCCGTCAATAAGATCGAACTGCTGACCCGCGTGCGGTCGGTGCTCCGGCTCGTCCATGAAATCGACCGACGGCGTGCACGGGAACAGGAACTCCTTGAAGTCATGCGGCAACTACAGGAAGCCAACCAGATGCTGCTCCGACTCTCCTGCTTGGACGGCCTCACCGGCATTACGAATCGGCGGCAATTCGACGATTTCCTCGATCAGGAATGGCGACGCGCCGTCCGCGAGTCGACCCCGGTCTCGCTCATCATGTTCGATATCGATCGATTCAAGACCTATAACGACAGCAAAGGCCATACCGCTGGAGATGAATGTCTCAAACAAGTGGCCACAGCCGTCACAGGAGCCGTCAACCGGCCAGGCGACCTGGTGGCCCGCTACGGCGGGGATGAATTCGTCATCGTCCTTCCCGGCACCGGCATCGACGGCGCGGCACAAGTCGCCGAAGGTCTCCGCCGACGGGTTGAGGAGTTACGGATTTCTCACACTGACGACCTCCTGGTCACGGTAAGCGTCGGCTACGCCAGCATGGTCCCCAATCGCCATACCTCACCGACAGATTTGATCAAGGCCGCCGACCAAGCGCTTTACCAGGCCAAGCAGGAAGGCCGGAACCGTGTCAAACCAGCCGGTCTCCTCTCCTTGGTACAAGATACCCACGATAACTGAACCCGGTCAGGGCGATCGGTCGGCCTCGCGCAGAAAAGAGCGACATGCCACGTCAACCAGGCCTCCCCAAACGAAAATCAGCAGAGCCCTTGGCCGCGACTCCACGCCGCCGTCCACGCACCACGTCCTCCACAAAGAACTCGATCCCAACGACACACCCAACAGTCGATCCAGCCACCGTCCTGGAGCAGTATCAGGATGCCCTCAGAGCCTTGGCGCACAATGAGGCCCTGACTGGCGGCGATCTCTCCCACGCCTTCCAGGCCATCACGGAAACCTGCGGGACGCTCTTGCAGGTCGCCCGCGCCAGCGTCTGGCTCTTCGATAAAAACCGGCTCGCCATCATACGGATTGACCTTTATGACCAACACAGCCATCACCATGCTGAGACCCCCCTCAAGGTCGCGGACTACCCCGCTTACTTTCGCGCAATCGCCGGTGAAGAACATGCCATCGCGGCCCACGACGCCTTATCCGACCCACGAACCAAAGATCTCTCAGATACCTATCTACGGCCGGAACACATCGGGGCCATGCTCGATGCTCCGATTAGGCAAAAAGGGCAGGTTGTCGGAATCCTCTGTGCAGAACACGTTGGCGGACCTCGTCAATGGACTCCCTATGAAATCCATCTCGCCAGCTCCCTCGCCACCATGGCCACGCTGGCGCTAGAGGCCGCCGAGCGACGGGAAGTCGAACAGGCTCTCCGCGTCGCAAAAGAAGCAGCTGAAGTGGCGAGTCAGGCGAAAAGTGAATTCCTGGCCAGCATGAGCCATGAAATTCGCACCCCCATGAACGCCATCATCGGCATGGCGGATCTGCTCTGGGAAACTCAGATGACGCCGGAACAGCGAAAGTACCTGCGCATTTTCAGACGGGCCGGCGGCAACCTCCTCAACCTGATCAACGATATTTTAGATTTATCAAAAGTGGAGTCCGGTCATCTGGATCTTGAATCCATCGACTTCGACCTGAACGAAGTCCTCGACAAAGCCGTCGAGATTCTCGCCATGCGCGCGAATGAAAAAGGGTTGGAACTCGCCTGCCATCTGGCACCGGATGTCCCCTCTTCACTCATCGGCGATCCGCATCGTCTCAATCAGATTCTGATTAACTTGATCGGCAACGCGTTGAAGTTTACGGACAAGGGCTCGGTGATCGTCAGGATTACCAATGAGCCGGGTGTCGCCACTCCGGGTGTGATCCGCTTTTCCATCACCGACACTGGAATCGGGATTCCGCCTGAGCAACTGGCAAAGATCTTCGAAAGCTTTACCCAAGCCCATAGTTCGACCGCCCGGCATTACGGAGGGACCGGATTAGGCCTGACCATTTCCAAACACTTGGCGGAACGGATGAACGGGCGCATCTGGGCTGACAGTACGGTGGGACAGGGTAGCACGTTTCATTGCACGCTCGCCTTCGGGATCACCTCCAACCCACCTGTGAGCAGGATGACCCCGCACATCAACTTGTCAGGCGTACATACGTTAGTCGTGGATGACCATCCCACCAATCGCCTGATTCTCAGAGAAACGTTAGGTGCCTGGGGAGCCGCCGTCTCCGAGGCAGAGAATGGTCCCGCCGCCTTAGCCAAACTCCGGCGTGCAGCGGATTCCGCCACGCCGTACGAACTGCTCCTGCTGGATTGCCGGATGCCCGGCATGGATGGATTCGCCGTGGCCGAAGCGCTGAATTCCTCGCCAATTCGTACAGGGCTCACGGTCATCATGCTCACGTCCAACCACTGGGCCGACGATATCGCCCGCACCTATGATCTTGGATTGGGCGGTTATCTCGTCAAGCCGATTCGACGATCCGATCTGTACCAAACCATCGGCATCGCCTTGGGACGCACCAAAGGCACCCCTGTACCCGCGGCTGACACAGCGATCCCGGAACACACCACTCCGGCATCATCCCTGCGAGTCCTGCTGGTCGAAGATTCCGCGGACAATCAGCTGCTGATCCGTTCTTATCTCAAGAGCACCAACCACCGCCTAGATATCGCCGGTAACGGAGCCATCGCTGTCGAGAAATTCAAGAACGGCCACTACGATCTGATTCTGATGGATATGCAAATGCCGGTGATGGACGGCCTGACGGCCACAAAAACCATTCGCCGGTGGGAGCGCGATCACGATCTCCCAGCCACACACATCATTGCCCTCACCGCCTTGGCCCTGAAGGAAGAAGCCGTGAAGATCTTCGAGGCCGGGTGCAATACGCACATGACCAAACCCGTCAAAAAGACGACCCTCATCGAGCTCTTACAAGCCTGTAAAGGACACCGCCCATGATCAATCAGAAGCTCGCCTCTCCCGAACGCATCACCGTCTACATCGATCCCGATCTGGAGGATATCATCCCCACCTTCCTGGCCAACCGCCAGAAGGATCTTCAGACACTTCGCACCGCCATGACCGAAAAGGATTTCGAAACGATTCGCATCCTGGGTCATCGCATGCGAGGCGACGGGGGCGGCTATGGGTTCAACGCCATTAGCGACATCGGCGGAATCATGGAATTGGCGGCAGGCCGGCGCGACGAACCGGCGATCCAGCGACAAACCGCTGCGCTCGAAGACTTCCTCACCCGCGTCCACATCATC
>CAZXNN010000371.1:0-3682 GCA_964641915.1 uncultured Nitrospira sp.
TTCGCGATCGATCCCGATCGCCTACCATGCCCCGAGATACGCCGCTGCAACAACACCGCCATCGTCATGCTTCCCATTCGCTAAAACGAAGGGGAAACCGGAGCGGATCACCGGACCCGGAAAAAATCCGGCGAGCGAATGATCCAACGACCGGCGAGGCGCGTTATGGGAGAATGACGCATGAAAATGACCGGACGGGCTGGAAGACCCTGATACTGTTCGTGGGCGGCGTGGTGCTCGTCGGGCTCCTGCTCGGCTATGCCAATAGGCCCGGCGGCTGGTATGCCGCGCTGAACAAGCCCGCCTTCAATCCGCCGAACTATCTGTTCGCGCCGGTATGGCTTGCGCTCTATGTCTGCATCGGCGTCGCCGGCGCCAGGACCTGGTCGGCCGACCCGCGCAGCCCGGCCATGGCGGCCTGGGCGGCGCAGATGGCGCTGAATTTCCTGTGGTCGCCGGTCTTCTTCGGCATGCACCGCATCGGCCTCGCGCTCGGCATCATCGTGGCCATGCTGATGGCGATCGCCGCATTCATCGCGCTGCAATGGCGCGCCGACCGCCCGGCGGCGCTGTTGTTCGTGCCGTATGCCGCGTGGGTCGCCTTTGCGGCCGTGCTCAACTGGTCGATCTACCGGTTGAACTGATGGACCCTTACCCTGACGGCCTCACCTGCCTCCAGCCGCAACCGGCAGCGGGGACGGCAACCCGCAAACAGACCAGGGTGCTCCCGTGGATGCGCTGACTGCATTGGCCTCCGATCCGGCAGCCTGGGCCGCCCTCGCGATGCTGATCGCCATGGAAGTGGTGCTTGGGATCGACAATCTCATTTTTATCGCCATTCTGACCAACAAACTGCCTGAGCATCAACGCGCGGGGGCGCGTCGTATCGGTATCGGCCTGGCGCTCGTCCTCCGCCTTCTTCTCCTCGGCACCATTGCATTTATCGTGCGTTTGACGACACCCATCTTCAGTGTGTTCGGTCAGGCGTTCTCGTGGCGCGATCTGATCCTGATAGCGGTCTGGAAGGCAACCAGGGAAATCCATCATCGAGTCGATCCGCATCCCACCCCCGACTTGTTCGAATCCGGGGTCGCGCAACTGGGTTACGCTGCCGCACTGGGCCAGATCGTGCTCCTCGATCTGGTATTCTCCGTTGACAGCATCATTACCGCGGTCGGAATGACCGACCATGTCCCGATCATGGTCATCGCAGTCGTGGTTGCCGTTCTGGTGATGCTGATGGCGGCCACTCCGCTTTCGAACTTCATCAGCGCAAACCCGACCATCGTCATGCTTGCGCTCGCCTTCCTGATGGTGATCGGTATGGCGCTGATAGCGGAGGGCTTTGGCGCCCATTTGCCGAAGGGCTACATCTATGCTGCCATGGCCTTCTCGGCGCTGGTCGAAGGCCTGAACATGCTCGATCGGCGGGCGCGGCAGCGACTCGCGGCCCGGAGGATGCACGACGAAGCGCCCTCGCCATAAATCCGAGGCCCGGGGCGCCCAGTTCCTCCGAGCCTCGTCGCAGCCAGCACACCCTGACGTCGCCGAAGTTCTGCGCGGTCCGTGGCCAGGCACATGACCAAGCTTCCCCACCTCGGGATTTTGTTTGTTTCCGGTGATCCAGTTTTCGCAGAGTCTCGTTTCAGTGATGCCGGGACTGCAGCGTCGCCGCTGTACCCCGCCCCGGCAATGCCCCGGTCGATAAGCCCCCTCGACCGGGGCAATTTTTCCGAAGGCGAGCAAGTCCCCTGCTGGCCATACATCGAAAACTCGAGGCCCCGCATGCGAAAACGAGAAGGAAACGCCAGGTGAATGTTCAGATCAAAGACTTTCCCCAGCAAGCGATTCGCTCGCCTTCCCGTGAAGAGGTCGAAGCCGCATTCCGAACGATCATTCGCTGGGCTGGAGAAAACCCCGATCGCCCGGGATTGATTGAAACGCCGTCCAGGGCCGCTCGGGCTTTCCGGGAGTATTTTGCCGGCTATGACCAGGACCCTTTGGCAATTCTGGACAAGACTTTCGACGAAACCGGCGGCTACGAGGAAATGATCATTCTCCGTGGAATAGCCTTCGAAAGCCATTGCGAGCACCATCTCGCACCGATCGTCGGTAAGGCCTGGGTGGCTTACGTTCCCCGCGGTCGCGTCGTAGGGCTCTCCAAGCTGGCTCGCGTTGTCGATGCCTATGCCAAACGACTGCAGATCCAGGAGCGGATGACTTCGGAGATAGCTTCGGCTGTCCAGCAAGTCCTGCAGCCCCAAGGCGTTGGTGTAGTGCTAAAGGCTGTTCATCACTGCATGTCGGGCCGAGGTGTTCACAAGGTGGGAGCGGAGATGGTGACAAGCTGCATGCTTGGCTGCTTTCGCGATAACGCCGCTACCCGTCAGGAATTCCTGGCTATGACCAAAGAATGACTCGTACGAATGCAATTATTTTTGTTCGCAGGTTTGTTGCAGCCGATCATCGTAGTCTCGATATACCCCGCGAATAGAAGCCAAGAGATCACACATGATCCGCTACCTAATTGCCTATCCCGTGACGGCGGTCGTTTTTCTGGCCGTGGACTACATCTGGCTTAGTCGTGCCATGGGGTTCTACAGGAACTCGCTCGGGGATTTGCTGGCAGAGAAGCCGAATCTCCTTGCGGCAGCAGCGTTCTACTCAATCTATTTCGTCGGGATCGTTGTGTTCGCAGTCATGCCCGCGGCCAGGAATGGCGGATGGGTTTCCGCATCGCTATTGGGCGGCCTGCTTGGGCTAGTCGCATATGCCACTTATGACCTGACGAATCTTGCGACGTTGAGCCGATGGTCTCCCGTGGTCACTGTCGTCGATATGGTTTGGGGTACCTTTGTCACGGCTCTGGCATCCGTGGCTGGCTTCATGGCGATAAGGTTCTTTGCACCCTTCGATTGACGCTCAACATGCGTCGGGCGCGCGACGCGCTCCGACTGGCCGAACCACTTGTCGAACTTGCTGGGCACTGGTGTGTTTTCTGCCGCCGGCTCGGAAATTCCTCAGAGAGAACAAGCGGACCAAGAGGGACGCTATCGGCATGTTCACAGCAAGTGAGCGATTGCTGTGATCCGATCCCCTCGGAGCACCGTTACCATCAGGTGAGTTCGTTCCGATCTCACGGCGCTACCAGCCTTGCTCGCGGCCCGACAATGCCAACGGCGGGCGTTTCAAACAGAATCTCCAGAGGATCCAATCCTATGAATATCGCAAAGATGCTCGCCGCCGGGGCGTTCGCCCTTATCGTTTCAACGTCGGGATCGAAAGCCGCCGATATCGTCGACACGGCCGTTGCTGCCGGCTCGTTCAAGACACTCGTCGCGGCGGTCAAGGCGGCCGACCTAGTCGGGACGTTGAAGGGTCCCGGACCATTCACCGTCTTTGCGCCGACTGATGCGGCCTTCAAGAAATTGCCCAAGGGAACGCTGGCAAGCCTGCTCAAGCCCGAGAACAAGGGCAAGCTTGTCAAGATACTCACGTATCACGTCGTGCCCGGGAAGGTCATGGCTGCAGACATCGCGGGCCGGACCACCGCTGTGGCAACCGTCGAAGGGGGCCAGGTCCACGTCAACGGCAAGCATGGCGTACGCGTGAACAACGCGCGTGTGGTGAAGGCGGACATCATCGCGGACAATGGCGTGATTCACGTCATCGACAAGGTGCT